>DPKY01000226.1 GCA_003542275.1 Methylococcaceae bacterium
ACAGAAAACGTCACCCTCACGGGTCAATTGGAAGAAGATGCGTTAATTAACGGGTTATTTGCGCAAGTGGGTTGGAAATTTTTGGCTAATCGCACCAATCCGAGCGCGTTTGAACCCAAACCCGATGCCGAAAAATTTGCCGCACAGCAAGCCCCTAAAAAAGACGATGCGATTGAAACGTACACCGTCAATGTGGACGGTAAAAACTTCAACGTCGCGGTAGGGCCTGGTGGGAGCGCACTGAGTATTCAACCTACAACAAGCGCGGCGCACACAGCGCCGCTTGCCGCCGTTGCGGGCAGTGGCGCAACAATCGAATCACCGATGGCGGGCACGATTTTAAAAGTGCTTGTGAACACCGGCAGCGAAGTGAAAGAAGGCGATATTGTTATCCTTATGGAAGCGATGAAAATGGAAACGGAAATTCGCTCAAAATTTACGGGCGTTGTCAGCGCGGTTCATGTCAAAGAAGGGAACGCTGTCAGCAGTGGCAGCGTACTCATTACGCTATAAAGGTTACTTATGGAAAACTTAATTTCATTATGGCAAAGCACCGGCATTTATAACTTCACCGCTGGCGAAGCGTTTATGATGCTCGTGGGGTTTTTGCTGTTATTTTTAGCCATAAAAAAAGGCTTTGAACCCTTGCTTTTGCTGCCTATTGGTTTTGGTGCGATTTTAAGCAACATTCCTGTTGCTGGCATTTCGCAAGAAGGCGGATTGCTTTATTTTCTCTACTACGGCATTAAACTGGGCATTTTTCCTTTACTCATTTTCATGGGCGTAGGGGCGATGACAGATTTTGGCCCGATGCTGGCCAACCCCAAAACCTTGCTTTTAGGAGCGGCGGCGCAATTTGGTATTTTTGCTTCGTTGCTTGGCGCACTGGCACTCAATGCGGTTCCCGGTCTTGAATTTACCCTCAAAGATGCGGCGGCAATTGGCATTATTGGTGGCGCTGATGGACCAACGGCTATTTATGTGGCGTCAAAACTCGCGCCTGATTTACTTGGCGCAATTGCCGTGGCGGCCTATTCGTACATGGCGCTTGTTCCACTGATTCAGCCGCCCATTATGCGTGCGCTCACCACGCAAGCGGAGCGTCAAATTGAGATGCAGCAACTGCGTCACGTGAGCAAAACAGAAAAAATTATTTTCCCTCTCGTATTGCTCTTACTTTCTATTTTACTCCTTCCCTCTTCAACGCCGCTGGTGGGAATGTTTGCGCTAGGTAATTTGATGAATGCGTGTGGCGTGGTGGACCGTTTAAGCCAAACCGCGCAAAACGAATTGATTAACATCGTCACGATTTTTTTAGGCCTGGCGGTTGGCTCAAAATTGAGTGCTGAGGCGTTCTTGCAATTAAAAACACTGGGCATTTTAGCGCTTGGCGCGATTGCTTTTGCTATTGGCACCGCGTCTGGGGTCATTATGGCCAAAGTAATGAATCGCTTTAGTGATACCCCTATCAATCCGCTTATTGGCGCCGCAGGCGTTTCAGCGGTACCGATGGCCGCACGCGTGGCCAATAAAATTGGTTTAGAGAGCAATCCGCACAATTTCCTATTGATGCACGCTATGGGGCCAAATGTGGCCGGTGTGATTGGCTCTGCGGTCGCGGCGGGTGTGTTGCTGAGCTTAATTAAATAACAGGGATTCACTGCGTTTATCGCAAAACAAAAAAGGCGCAACAGTGTTGCGCCTTTTTTTCGCGTATCAACTTCAGAAAATAGTTTAAGGAAGTTTTGACAGCTCAGAGAGTTTATCGTAATCCACCCCGACACTGACAATAAAGCTGGTGGCTTCCTCTATATTCATTGTCGACTCCAACACTTTGTCTTTGCTCACAATAACCGTAAAACCAGAAGTGGGATTGGGCGAGGTAGGAATAAACAACACATATTTATCCGCAGAACGATTGGTCACATACGCAGGCACCCAAATGCCGTCTTTGGGGTATTCAACATACACCACTTCTTTTGCAACGGTTTGATTTTGCGAAGAAAACATACTGATAACTTTTTTAAGTACACGGTAAATGGTACTTAAAAAAGGAATTCTGTCCATGATGAAATCAATGCCCGCAATCACCCAAAAACGGCCTTCTTCAACCAGTTTATAGCCAATTGACACCAACACAACGCAACTAAGACCTAAAAACAATCCCGTATAGAGTGAACTGTCTGCATAGCCGTAAACAAAACGCACCATATCGGCGAGCAAATCTTTAACAAAAAACAAGATTTTAATAATGACTGCAATGGGAATAACCGCAAAAATACCAATCAAAAAGTAATTAAACAATTTTTTTATTTTTTCTTTCATTACATCCTCCTCAAAAAAAGCAATTAAATCAACATCCTCGTGTGAACATTATTTTTTTGTGGCGAAACGTTTGAGCGGAAATACACACTGAAAACAACTGCCTTTTCCTAATTCACTACGAATGACGAGTTGTGCATCATGCCGCATTAAAACGTGTTTCACAATCGCTAATCCCAAGCCGGTGCCATTTATTTTATGTGAGCGCTTGGTTTCAACGCGATAAAAGCGCTCGGTCACGCGGGAAATATCACTGCTTGCAATCCCCTCGCCTTTGTCAATGACTTCAAATATCAAGGCATTTTCGGTTTGATACCACCGTATTGTCACTTGGGTATCCTCAAGAGAGTATTTGAGGGCATTACTGAGCAAATTCCCAAACGCACTGTGCAATTCGTGCTCCTCACACAGTAGCATGGCTTGAGAGTCTAAAATCAATTCAATGCGCCCCGCATTAAAAGACGCTTCATTTTCATTGCATATTTGCACCAGTAGCGCGGGAATATCGACCACTTCATGTTTTTTGCTTTTGGTTTCAAGGCGAGCAAGCAGNNCCACAAGGTGCTGCATTCTGTCTGTTTGTCCGAGCATATTGGTCAATGAATTGACGAGTAGCGGCGACATTTCCTCATTCATATCTTGCAACGTTTCAAGATAACCGCGCATGACCGTCAGCGGCGTGCGCAACTCATGGGACACATTGGCCACGAAATCTTTGCGCATACGCTCCATTTGCTTGAGTTGCGTGACATCTTGAGCTAACAGCAATCGCAACCCCACGCCATAGTTAATAATACGCACCGCCAGCGTCACCCTATCATTGAGCGGAGAGGACAATACCACAGGGTCATCATATTGCTTGGATTTGAGATAATGAATAAATTCAGGAAAACGAATTAGATTTTGAATACGCTGACCTTTATCGGCTTGACGAAGCCCTAAAATGTCACGCGCGGCTTTATTTGCCCACTCAATTTCATCGGTGCTATTAAGCACCACGGCGGCATCAGGGAGAGCCTCAGTGGATTGACGAAATTGGTCCACCATTTTACTGAGCTTTTTTTTGCGACGTTTATTGTTTTTTTTAATACGATAAACGTGGTAGTAAATTTCTTCCCAAACGCCAGTGCTTTTGGGATAGTCGCCTTGCGCACCTGTACGCAACCATTTTTCTAATCGATTGATTTGATACAAATGTCGATACAAGGTAAAAATCAGCAAGCCAAAAAGCAACGGTAAAAACAACTTTGTCATCAATCCCACAAAGCAGATAACCACAAAAAGTAGTATAAAAGTGAGTATTTCACGTTGCCAGATTGCCATTCATTCCCTCGTTACTGATTCATTGAAAAACGGTAGCCAAATCCGCGTACCGTCTGCACTAACTCTTCTCGCCCGTAGGCTTCTAATATCTTGCGCAAGCGGCGAATATGCACGTCCACCGTGCGCTCTTCAATGTAGACGCTGCGCCCCCACACCTGATCGAGCAACTGGGTACGATTAAACACTTTATCAGGATGCGTCATAAAAAACTGCATCAAACGAAATTCGGTGGGACTCACATCCACTAACGCCTCGCCAATCGTTAAACGATGTTGCTCGGTATCTAAAATTAAATCGCCCACAATAATTTGTGGCGACCATTGATGTTTACTACTGCGCCGCAACACCGCCCGCAATCGCGCCACCAGCTCACGCGGTGAAAAAGGCTTGGTCATGTAATCATCGCCGCCGCGAGTTA
>DPKY01000251.1 GCA_003542275.1 Methylococcaceae bacterium
CGTGGCATGACCATGGCCGTCACCAAAGCCGTGGAAGCGGGTAGCCAAGCTATTATTTGCGCGTCGACGGGTAATACTTCAGCCGCCGCCGCCGCTTACGCTGTTCGCGCGGGCATTCAAGCGTTTGTATTGATTCCAGAAGGCAAAATTGCGTTGGGTAAATTGGCGCAAACGCTTATGTATGGCGCAAAAATCATCCAAATTAACGGTAATTTTGATCGTGGTATGGCGCTGGTGAAAGAAGTCGCCGACCATGCCCCCGTGACGATTGTCAATTCGATTAACCCTTTCCGTTTAGAAGGCCAAAAAACGGCGGCGTTTGAAAATGTAGATGAACTGGGGTTTGCCCCCGATTATCACTGCTTGCCTGTTGGTAACGCTGGCAACATTACCGCTTATTGGAAAGGCTATAAAGAATACTTCACCGATAGAGTCACAAGAAATACGCCTGTTATGTGTGGCTACCAAGCGGCAGGCGCTGCGCCTTTTGCGCTGGGGGCCATGGTGGACAATCCTGAAACGGTGGCAACCGCTATTCGTATCGGTCATCCACAATCGTGGGACTTGGCGTGGACAGCGCAAAAAGAATCAAATGGCTGGTTTGATAAGTTTAGCGATGAACAAATTTTGGCGGCGCAAAAAATGTTGTCACAATTTGAAGGTGTTTTCTGTGAACCCGCTTCGGCAACGTCTTTAGCAGGAGCGCTGCACGATATTAGCACAGGTAAAATTCCTGAAGGTAGCACAATTGTATGTACGCTAACCGGCAACGGTATTAAAGACCCTGATATTGCCATGCAGCAATGCGCCGATGCTAAACCTGTGACCATTGAGGCAAGTTTGGATGCGGTTAAAAGAGCGATTTTAGATAATTTATAAATTCGCCCCTTCGCGCCACGTTGCGAGCAGTAACGTGGCGCCTTCCTGTGTTGTTCACACGGATTGTCTATGAACCCTATCTTCTATCGTCTTGCGCGTTTGCGGGGCCTTGCATTTCTTGGCTTGCTTTTGCTCGCGCTTGGCGTGCTTGGTGCGATGATTTGGCGCACGCATCACCATTTTGATACCGCTATTTCGTATGTAAATTATTCACACCGCATTCAAAATGTGTCGGTGGATTTGCAACAAGCGGTCATCTCTCGCCTTAGTAGCCATCTCAAAAATGATACGGTTTCCAATTCAAAATTACTGGCGAGTTTGCTCGCTGAAGTAGAAGGCTTGATGACGGATAGAAATTATTTATCTAAATCAACAAGAGAGCATCTTGAAACGGTACATAATTTACTATCACAAAGCCAAAGTCTTAATAAAACCCAACAACAGCAAAGTTTGATTTTAGTTTTAAAATCAATGGGCGAGATTTTAGATAGCGAAACGCTTCAGCGTGAGCAAATGCTTGAAGATATTAACGTGGATACACAATCAGAGCTTTACATTGCGCTGATGATGTTTGCAACGATTTGTGTGGGAACGATTTGGTTTTTAAAACATCGCATTCTCAATCCACTGCATGATTTACGTCAGCTTTTAGAGCGCTTAACCGATGAAAATTACACCTCAATTAACATCGAACATCTTGATCCTTTATTGTTGCCGGTGTTTCATAGCTATAACGTGATGGTGAAACATTTAAGCGAGCTTGAAGAAAGCAATTCTAATTACGCGCTTTCACTGCAACGCGAAGTCAGATTAGCCACGCAAGCGCTCTTAGAGCAACAACACTCTCTTGCCCGCGCCGAGCGACTGGCGGCTATTGGGGAAGTGTCGGCGGAATTAGCACATGAAATTCGCAATCCACTCGCCGGCGTTCAAATGGCCTTTAAGAATCTGCGCCGTGAACTGGATAATCCGCATCAAGCAGAGCGTTTGGAACTCATTGATAGCGAATTAAAACGTTTAGCGCGACTGCTCAATGAAATGCTCGATGCGGGAAAATATACGCCCGAAGCCTCGCGCTTATTTGATTTAGGCGTGCTTGTTTGCGATTTAGTGACACTGGCTCGCTATCAAATTCCTGAAAATGTGACGCTAACATTGGCAACGCAGCCGCCTTTGACCGTGTATTTGCCTGAGAGTAGTTTGCGGCAAGCGCTGCTCAATTTGGTGTTAAATTCAGCCGAAGCGCTTGAAGAGAGAGGCGGTGAAATTATTATTTCCTACCGTGTCGTTGATGATATGCTAACGCTACAGGTGCGTGATAACGGACAAGGTTTTGCAAAAGAGTGGCTGGAATTTGGTATTCGACCGTTTAGAACCAGTCGTGAAAGGGGAACGGGACTTGGGCTGGCAATGGTTCAGCGGTTTGTTAAAAATAATAATGGGACGCTGACACTCGGCAACGACAACGGTGCTGTTGTGTGTATAACGCTACCCCATATCCATGTGAGCAATGGCAGTTATGATGAAAACACTACTCATTATTGAAGACGAAAAATTACTGGGCTCAGAACTCTCTCGCCACTATAAACAATCTGGATGGGAAGTGAGTGTATGCACTACGTTAGAGACCGCAAAAGCGTGTTTAATTTCAAAAGATATTGAAC
>DPKY01000151.1 GCA_003542275.1 Methylococcaceae bacterium
TTTCTATTGCTCAATTTAGCCTCTGAAACTAGCACCATTGGTTATTAGGGTCTGTTGCCGTTTTACAAGGGTAACCAAATTAAAGCGCAGGCCAAAGCGATGACACTTTCAAAGTTGCGTTTGATTTTCGCGATCGCTCTGAAATGCTTGAGTCTAGCAAATACATTTTTAGTAAGGTATTTATTGGGTTGCAAACCACCAGCAACCCAACCGAGCGTCTTTTGATTAAACAATCTTTTCCAAATGCTGAATGTGCGATTCTAATTCATTGAGTACATCGCGTTGCATACCCGTTAAATTCAGACCACTACGCAATTCATGAATACGGGCGTTAATTTGCTCAATGCACTCATCTTGTTCTACTTTGCGTAGATAGAGTTTGTTGACCATGATACGAAACGATAAACTTAATTTACGAAAACGCCCACGCTCATGAGGTACATTAAGTACATCAAATTGCCCATCACCCACTTGCTCACAGAGTTCACCTAAATTATACAGTGGAATTGCACTTTTATTGGCAAGATACATCGCAATCGTGGCGCTAATGCCGCCAGCAATAATGAGTGTAATTAAATTTCCTGCAAAAATAAAAATACCAAGACGCTCCCATGCCTCAACAATATTAAAATAAACACTTTGAGGGGGTTTACTGGTTATCCAATAAATCAATCCAGCGTAGCATAAACCAGCGGCAATAATTAACCCAAAGAGCATGGAAAAAATACGCCAAACTTCCGCATATTGTTTTCTTGCAAGCCGGTTACGCGGCGTTAAGCGATACTTCATGGTGGTACCTAAATAATGTTAATTTAATCAATAAGGCTATCTACCCACGCAAGTTGGCGCGGTAAACAAATGGTCTGTAAATCGTAATTTTGTTGCGCAAAAGCACGCGCATTTTTGCCCAGTCTTTCTCTTTCATCGGGCAAATCAAGCAATTCACACACTTCGTTGGCTAAGGCGTTTACATCAAAAAAATCGACAAGGCGACCCGTGTCATTATGGCGTATTGCTTCGTGTAGCGGTTGTGTATCGCTGGCCACAATGCAGCATCCCACACTCATTGCCTCAAGTAAACTCCAGCTCAAAACGAAAGGATAGGTGAGGTAAACGTGTACACGCGAGAGTTGAAGCAACGGAATAAAATGCGTGTAATCAATATGCCCAAGAAAATGAATGCGATTCATATCCAGTTGATCGGCCACTTCACTTAGAAAAATATCTTTCCACTTTTTACCATCTGGCGCTTTTGAACCGTAACTGACGCCATCTGCACCCACAATTAAAATACGCGCGTGGGGACGTTGGCGCATAATACGCGGCAGGGCACGCATAAAACTGTGATAGCCACGATAAGGCTCAAGGTTACGATTAACAAATGTAATGACTTCATCATCACGGGTTAATGTAATGGTGCTACCGCTAGCCGTATTCAGCGATAAGCTGACGTGAGGATTTGGCGCGAGTGCGTGAGTATCTATCCCATCATGAATAACGGCAATGTGGCGCCGGAAAGGTTCGGGAAACGTACTCGCTTGCCAATGCGTGGGTGAAATCCCCGCGTCAGCAATGTCAAAATGCAGTAAATTATTGGCATTTTTTAAACGCAAACGGCAATCATTCGTGGGATCGGCATTCATGAATTCGGGATCAAAATTCACATCGGTGCCGTGTGTGTGATAGAAAAATTCACAATAAATCGCCATTTTTGTTTGTGGCCAAATATCTTTGAGAAATAAACTCTCTCCCCAGCCCGAATGCGCAATAATTAAATCAGGCGTAAAACCGGATTCACGCAATGTTAACGCCGCATGAAACGCCGCCTCGCCGCGTATAACTTTTGTTTCAAAATCACTGACCCAAGGATGCACGTTAGGCGTGGTACCCCGTGAAGCCTGATAGCTAACAAGGCGAACACCTTGCCATATTTCGGGCATACCCGTTTGCATGGTAAAGGCGACAACCTCATTGTCTGGATTACTGGCCAGTGCAGGGGCGAGATGTTTGAATTGCCCCGGAAAATTTTGATGTACAAATAATAGTCGCATACTCAGTTTAAATGGCTATGTTGCTTCATAAGGGATTCAACGCGTTGCAGGTCTTCGAGCGTATCAACGCCAGCAATAGGCGCTTTTTCAACGGTTTGTACGAGAATTTTTTCACCGTGCCACAAAACACGCAACTGCTCAAGGGCTTCAATGCTCTCAAGGGGTGACGGTGACCATGCGCTGTATCGTTTCAAAAAGCCTACCGTATACGCGTAGAGGCCAATATGGCGCAAATAGGGCAGGTCACGGGGCATTTCCTTTGTTGTCGAAAATGTCGCACGATGCCAAGGAATCGGGGCGCGACTAAAATACAACGCATACCCTTGCTTATCGACGACTACTTTGACGGCATTAGGATTAAAAATCTCATCGCTGTCAGCCATGTTTGCGGCGAGTGTTGCGATACCGGCTTGTGTTTGACTGGCGAGTGCCTGCGCGACTTGGGTGATGTAATGCGCTGGCAACAAAGG
>DPKY01000021.1 GCA_003542275.1 Methylococcaceae bacterium
CGCCTGCACTGTGCAGCTCGCCCGTCAGTTATCGTCTTCCCCGCTGCCACTCATTGGCGCGGGGGTGGGACGTTTTTTGGTCAAAGAGATTGCAGAGATGCTCAACTGTCCCTACATTGATTTTTCAACATTGCTGGAATGTAATGAGACCGCTAGTGTGGGGGATTTCAGTCCAGCAGATTGCGCCCCAGCGGTTGCCGTGGCCGCTTTACTGACTTTACGCCACGCGGTCAGGTAGCGGATTGCCAGCGAAGTAAGCCGCTAAATTTGCCAGCACTTTTTCCCCCATCGCCGTGCGCGTTTCAAGCGTCGCACTGCCCAAATGCGGCAATAATGCCACATTGTCTAATGCCAAAAAGCCTTCATAAAGATCTGGTTCATTTTCATAAACGTCAAGTCCCGCGCCGGCAATGTGTTTATTTTTCAAGGCCTCACATAATGCAACGCTGTCCACCACATCACCACGCGCTGTATTGATTAAATGCGCGGACGGTTTCATTAACGCTAATGTATTGGCGTTGATTAAATGTTTGGTTTTCTCGCCAGCAGGACAGTGTAGCGAGACAAAATCAGCGCGTTGCAAGACCTCCTCTACGCTATTGCAACGCGTGGCGTGTAAATCTTGCGTGACGTATTCACTGGCAGCACTGGGATTGAAATAAATAATCTTCATATCAAACCCGTGATGCGCCTTACGCGCCATGGCTTGTCCAATACGCCCAAAGCCAATTAAACCGAGCGTTGCGCCCGTGACATTGGCGCTGAGCATATGCGTTGGGCACCAGCCATCCCATTTTTTTGCACGCACTAAACGGTCACCTTCCGCGCCACGCCGCGCCGTCATCAAAAGCAGTGTCATGGCAATATCGGCGGTACTTTGCGTGAGCACATCGGGCGTATTGGTGACAATTAACTGATGATGCTTTGCAGCGGCAATGTCAATGTGATTAAATCCGACCCCAAAATTAGCTAGAATTTTACAGCGTTTATTGTCGACATTGAGCACCTCCGTAGGAAAGCTATCGCACACCGTTGGACAGACCGCATCATACTCTTGTAGCGCGGCGCGAAATTCGTCGGCGGTTAACGGGCGATCGGTTTCGTTAAGTGTCACGTCGTAGCGTTGACGCAATTTTTCTTCAACGGAGGCCGGCCAGCGGCGGGTGATAAATACCTTGGGTTTCGTCATGATTCACTCCAAAAATAGGGGATATTTTTTATAACAGGGCAGGAAAATCAAACGCACTTTTCCCAATGTCGCGCATTTTACACTCAACGCAGGCAAATGAGGGGAATCTATGGCGTATTTTTTAAGGGACGCTCTAATTTTATTGTTTAAGGCGATGCTTGGTTGTACGTACATTGTGTGACATAATTTGCTTAAATTGTACAGCAATAAGGGGAATAACGATGAAAGTAGAATCTGAACCAAGAAGAGAGCGAATTGATATTAGAACGACACCAACGGCTAAGCAAATGTTGCAAGCTGCGGCGGCGTTATCGTCTAAGACTGTTACCGAATTTTTGCTTGATAGCGCGTTAACCAAGGCAACTGAAGTGCTTGCAGAGAGACGCGTGTTTTTTTTAGATGATGAAAAATGGGCATTATTTATGACGGCGTTAGATGCACCAACGCGTGACACGCCAAATCTTAAAAAGCTCTTGCAAACGCCCAGTGTTTTGGAAAATGAATCAAATATATGACGTTAATTGGCATAGAAAAACTGCGCAGTGATCACGAAACGGGAAACTTTGATTGTGGCAAACCGGCACTCAATCACTTTCTTAAACGATTCGCGTTAAGTAATCAACGGGCAAATTTATCGCAAACCTATGTTCTCTGTCGTCATAACCAAATTATTGCTTACTATAGTCTGACGGTGGGAAGTGTTGAGCATAAGAATGCCCCTCGTAGAATTGTAGAGGGCGCTGCTCAATACCCTGTACCGGTGATGATATTAGCAAGGCTTGCTGTGAGTCAAGAAGAGCAAGGCAACGGATTGGGGGCGGCTTTATTAAAAGATTCGCTAAAAAGAACGGCTAATGCCGCTCATATAGCCGGTATCCGTGCCTTTCTTGTTCACGCTCAAGATGCGTCTTCAAAGCAGTTCTACGAGCAATTTGATTTTGTACCGAGTCCAACAGATCCACTGCATTTATTTTTGTTAATGAAAGATATTTTGCGGTTGTTAGCGTAATGCGAAATGTAAAAATAATCCGAGGCTTTATCGGGTTTCTATGTCTGGTTAGCAAAGTTGATAAATTCAAGTTGGACTATGGTGCAGGTCGTATTTTTCGGCGAGTAAGACTTGCTCGCTGGTTTTAGGGTTTTTTTCTAGTCTTGCTGCAACGCGATAAAGCGGAAAAGCACTGAGACTATTTTTATAAATTGAAATGGAATCAACTTTTCTAAATCGCTGACAGAGTGCCTCTTGATGCTCACACGACTTGGGTTCTTGATAAACCGATGCTATAAATTTGGATTCATTCATACATTTTATCTAAACATTTCAATCAATTAGGCGATGAGGAGGGCGTGCGCAATTATCTTGTTTTGCCACGTCAAGCCAGTTTACGTGTTCTGCACCGTTTTAGGGGCGCCAGTCAATTCGCCCGCGTGCGTTTTACGGTGCACTGTACCATTTCAGGCAGATAAAATTACTCTCTTTTACTCTCATCACAGGGGAATTCATTGCAAAATCGCGTTAATCACTGTCTAATTCAATTATTGATAATGGTTAATTTGAGGTGTTGTGCTCGACGTGTGGAAATTGTTGATTTTATGCTGTGTGATGGTTTTTTGCAGTAGCGAAACGTTTGCAAATGACGCGCCGTTGCCGCATTTTGACACGTTTGACGTGCTCGAGGACAGTCACGCTAATCTAACGCTCGCTAGCGTTTTACAAAACCAAGTATGGCAGCCGATTTCAACCCCGATTTTTAGTGGTGGTTATTCTGCGGGGGCGCATTGGATAAAACTCACCATTCATTCTCAAGCAAGTGAGAAATTGCTGTTAACCCTACTGTTTGCTGCGCATGGCGATGTGTCCTTGTTTCTTCCTGAAACGCTTGTGGATAAATCCGCGCACATAACCGCTCAACCCGCTGAAGTAGACCACTGGTTTTTTTTGCAACAGGGCAATTTATTTCCCTTCTCGCAACGCGAGCGTGATTGGCGGGCATTTAGTTTTGCATTGCAATCTGTGAATGCTTCGCAAGAAACGGTGTATTTGCGCGTGGTTTCGTCAAGTTCACATCTTGTTTTTCCACAAATTTGGCGCGTAGCGGATTTTCTCCAATACGAAAAGCATGAGATGATGCTACTGAGCTATCTCATGGGCATGATGACCTTTTTTTTATTGATTGCGTTATTTTCATGGTTTTTCACCCGTAAATCGCTGCAGAATCACTATGTGATGCTCACGCTGGCGGCGTTTTTTTATTTTATTTCTGCTGATGGTATTTTGGCGCAATGGGCCATTTTTAATCCTTACATCAATTCGGTTGCCATAGGCGTGGCGTCGGCTTTGCTGCAGATTATGCTCCTTTCAGTCATGCGTGATTTGGTCTTAAAAAAAGAAAATGCACTCTGGCTGTATCATATTCAAAGTGGTTTTATTGGGGTGGGCGTGCTCACGGCATTTTTTGCTTTATTGGGGCATTACGCCCTCATTGCGACTTTTTTTGTGTCAACGAATTTAATCGCCGCGCTGGTGAGTACGGCATGGAGTCTTTATCTGTGGCGAAAAAAAGCGTTGGCGAGCTATATCTGTATTGTGTATTGCCTTATTTTAGCGACCTATTTAATTCCTTCTGTAGGATTTTTGGGTCTGTCCACATTACCTTTTTTAAATTTATATGGTGTTGAAATAGGGACTTTTTTCATTTTACTGATTTTTTTGATTGTGATTGTCTACGACGTTTACCGCGAAGCGCTGCTCCATCAAAAAGCCGCCGTGCAAGCGCAGCTACAAGCTAAAGCCTCCCAATCACAGCGTTATTGGCTCACGATGCTCACGCATGAAATTAAAACGCCACTGGCTATCATTCACTCTAGCTGTCAGAATATGGCGCTCTTTGATGTCGAAGCGTCCGTGCAAAAGCGTATAGAGAAAATTCAACGCAGTGCCGAGCGCATAGACACGCTAGTACAGCGTTTTTTGCGCAATGATGAAATTCTCTCTCGCCTAGAGCATATTCAGCGCATGACACTGCATTTGAGCGAATGGTTACCTAAACAATTAGCCCTCTTTGATGAAATAGCGCAAAAGCGTTGGCGTTTTAAAATACATTCTGATTTGACGATTTCCGCTGACGATAATTTGCTTGCTATCGCGCTCAATAATTTATTGATTAACGCCCTCAAATACAGTGATGAAACCTGTACGATTAACATTAGCGTGCAACAGCAAACAAGGCAAGGGATTGAAGGGATTTTATTTGCCGTCACCGATCAAGGGTCACGCATTGACGATGACAAGCGTGATTATCTTTTTGGACGCTATCAATTAAGTGAATATGCAGGGAATGGCATTGGCTTATGGGCGTGCAGAGAAATTGCTCGCGCTCATAAAGGTGAAGTTTGGCTAGACAAAACACACGAAAACACGGGAAATACCTTTAATATCTGGTTACCAAAACAGGACGAACTCTAAATGCAAACACTCCCTCAAACCTTAACCATTGCTATTGTTGAAGATGATGTCGATTTAGCCGAGGAATTGGTTTTTTATCTTCAATATCAAGGCATGGTGGTGAGCTTTTTTGAAAACGGTCAACAGCTTGATGCGTGGTTACTTGATAATCACTGCGACGTACTGATTTTAGATTTGAATTTGCCTCATGAAGATGGGCTCTCCATTGCGAAGCGTTTATCCACAAGAGATGATTTGCGCATTATCATGCTCACTGCTCGTGCGATGCCAGCTGACCGCATTGCCGGTTTTGATTGTGGGGCTGATGTATATTTGCACAAACCGGTCAATTTCACCGAATTGGTCGCCGTCATTCGCCGCCTTGCTAAACGCCTGCCCGAAACGGCGTTGCAACATTGGAAATTACAAACGACCAATGCGTTTCTTATTTCGCCAAGTAACGATAAAATCAAATTAACCACAAAAGAAAATAAATTTTTGCAATTACTCAGCGCCGGTGAGTCGCATTATCTCACGCGCGTCGAATTAGAAACGAATTTGTGGGGAACAAGTGATATTCACACCGCACATCGACTAGAACTACTTGTGAGTCGATTGCGGCATAAATTAAAAGCCACCAATACCGATGTCATTCAAACGTATTGGCGGGCGGGCTATGGCCTAACGATTTATCTTAAGC
>DPKY01000137.1 GCA_003542275.1 Methylococcaceae bacterium
ATTCGCTGCGTCTTCGGCAGATTTTAATCAATTACGTCAATAATGCCATCAAGTTCACCTCACAAGGCGAGGTGGTGGTGAGTGTGCGTATTGCCCAAGAAGACGCGCACAGCATTGTCTTGCATTTTTCGGTAAAAGATACTGGCATTGGTTTGAGCGCTGCGCAAATGGCGCAACTGTTTCAGCCTTTCCAACAAGCCGATTCGTCAACCAGTCGAAAATATGGGGGGACTGGACTTGGGCTGGCAATATCAAAACAATTAGCCAATTTGATGGGCGGTGACGTAGGGGTTGAGAGTGAACTCGGTGAGGGTAGCACTTTCTGGTTTACCGCAACGCTACGCAAAGCCACCAATCAATCTGAGCGCTTGCCTCGCAAAACGCGTGTGCAAGGCGTGAGAGTGCTCGTGGTTGATGATAATGACACCGCGCGAAATGTACTTGATGATTTACTCTCTGGTATGGGCTTTCATGTTAGCCTTGTAGAGAATGGCCAGCAAGCGTTAGTTGAAATTGAGCAAGCACTGTTAGCGGGCAATCCTTATCGCGTGGTTTTTCTTGATTGGTATATGCCGGAGATGGATGGCATTCAAACGGCAAAAGCCATTAAAGCCCTCAATGTCTCGCAAGACAAGCGACCCGAAATTATTTTTATTACCGCTTATGGGCGCGAGCAACTCATCAAAGAAGTGGAAACGCTGGGTATTGCGCACATTTTAATCAAACCGGTGAGTGCATCGGTGTTGTTTGATATGGCTATGCAGGTGCTTGGCGAGCACCGTATCGTCCTCTCTCAGCACAATCCTGATCAGGCCGTTAAAGATTTTGCGTATTACGCGCGTGAGCTACGCCCCATTCAGTATGCCAACATTTTGCTTGTTGAAGATAATGTGCTCAATCAAGAAGTGGTGGTGGATTTATTTATGGGCGTTGGGCTGAATGTGGAAGTGGCCAATAATGGCCAAGAAGCATTGTTGAAATTAACGCAGTCTTCATACGATATTGTGCTCATGGATATGCAAATGCCCATCATGGACGGTGTGAGTGCGACGCGAGAAATTCGTCAAAATCCGCAATACGACGCCTTACCCGTTGTTGCCATGACCGCTAACGCGATGCAGCAGGACAGGGAAAAATGTTTGGCATCAGGCATGAATGATTTTCTCACCAAGCCTATTGACCCCGATGAATTATTTGCCATGTTGCTTAAGTGGGTCAAACCCACGGTATTTTCTGAAAGTGACGAGATTGACATTTTGCCGGAGTTGCGGGCTGTTGAAATGCCAACGATTGCATTGCCCGTCATTGAGGGATTGGATACCACATTAGGGCTTAATCCCGTGCTAGGTGACGTGACAATGTATTTGAAAATGCTGGCGCGTTATGTTGAAAATCAAAAACACACGCCTCAGAAAATTCAACAGGCTTTGCAAGTTTCACGCTTTGACGAGGCAGAGCGTTTTGCGCATTCTGCAAAAGGTGTGAGTGCAAACATTGGCGCAACCGTGCTGAAAACGTTAGCCGGCGACATTGAAAGGCACATTCGAGAAAAGCACGATATTGCGTTAATTGAGGCGAGTTTAGCGGCTTTTGCACAGGCACATGGTCAAATGATTGCCAGTCTTGATGCCTTTTTTGCACAAACCACGCAGAAATTGCCCGTTATCAGTATGACGCTAGGGAGCGCGGCGCAGGTTGAGTTAATCGAAAAATTACAGCGGTTGCTCAGTGATGATGACGGTGAAGCCTTGGCGCTTTTTGAGGCATACGAAGGGGTGTTTGCCTCGTTATTTGCTGCAGAAGATTATCAACAGTTAAAACAATTAGTCAGTTGTTTTGATTTTGATCAAGCACTACACTGTTTAAGTGCATTAAAAAAAGAGAGAACATAGCCGCTATGTGCGATGCATTGATGTCAGAAAAATTAACGGTATTAGCGGTTGACGACGACCCAGAAAACTTAATGTTATTGGTCAATTTGCTCAAGCCTCTCTATAAAGTGAAAGTTGCCAATAGCGGCAAAAGGGCGCTTGAGATTGTGATGGCGGCGGGAGGGGCACTCGATTTGATTTTACTTGATGTGATGATGCCTGAAATAGATGGTTTTGAGGTATGCGCACAACTCAAAGCCAGTCCACTCACGCAAGCGATTCCGATTATTTTTTTAACGTCTAAAAATGAAACGATTGATAAAAAAGCGGGTGTTGAATTGGGCGCAGTGGATTATATTGTCAAGCCCATCGACCCTCAATGCGTGAAAGAGCGTATTGCAACACATTTAATGCGCAAAAAAATAGGTGACTAAATTTAAGGTCATTGCGCAAAGTATGCGTTAGGCGAAACTATTTTCAGACTAAAAAACTTGGTTATTATTTTCTATCTATTTGTATCTATTTGATAGATAAAGTAATTATTTTTCTCGTGAAAAAGTATTGAAAAAGCACTTGTTATTTTACTTTTCTATTTTCAGCGCTTTGCTAGAATAACCAACGGAGATAGTAGGAATATGAGTGTCGCTCTCGATGATGTGCTCTCCCCCCTGTTTGCTTTGTCTAGGGCGGCACTTGTATTTTCAAGTCAAAATTTTTCCCTTTGCGTTATCAACTTCTCATTTCCCCGTTTTGTTTTATAAAACAAAGTCCCCAATCGATAAGCTTTTCACTCCAGTTAATGAAATTGAAATTTCCGCATGGCTATCCGCTTGGATGCTATTGAAATCTGTTATCGTGTCACGGTTTTTTGCTGTGATTCCCGAATGTAAAGTCGGTCATTTTTTTGTCATCTGTTTCATCAATCTTTACTTGCCTATAC
>DPKY01000121.1 GCA_003542275.1 Methylococcaceae bacterium
TCACATGACCCGCCGCAATTTCACGCAAAGCGACAACCGTATCTTTATCTTTACCACGGGGGACAAATTCGGTCGCACCATGATTTAATTGTCTTGCGCGGGCGCTGGCAAGTAACACTAATTTAAAGCGATTTTCAATGTTCTGTAAGCAGTCTTCAATAGTAACGCGAGCCATCGTAAATATAATTCCTAAATAATGATTGAAAGTGAATGTGAAAAGGGAAAGGTTATTTGTCTAATACCGCTACAGCAGGCAAAATTTTGCCTTCTAAAAATTCTAAAAATGCGCCGCCACCCGTTGAGGTGTAGGAAACTTGATCATTGATGCCGTATTTATCAATGGCGGCAAGCGTGTCACCACCACCAGCAATCGAAAAAGCATCGCTACCTGCAATCGCATAAGCAATGGTTTGCGTACCATGTGCAAATTGGTCGAATTCAAAAACGCCCACCGGCCCATTCCAGACAATGGTTTTAGCCGATTTGAGAATGGTTGCATAATGCGCGGCTGTTTCGGGGCCAATGTCTAAAATCAAATCGTCATCTTCAATGTGCGCGATATGGCGAATCGTGGCCGGTGCGTTTTCGGAAAAAGTTTTTGCGCAGACCACATCGATGGGAATGGGAATTTCCGTGCCAGTGGCTTTTGCTTGAGCCATCAGTCGCTTTGCTTCGTCAATCAAATCGGGTTCATAAAGTGATTTTCCCACTGAAAAACCGGCCGCCGCAATAAAGGTATTCGCAATGCCGCCACCGACGATGAGTTGATTCACTTTTTTCGAGAGCGCTTGAAGTACAATCAGCTTGCTCGACACTTTTGAGCCACCAACAATGGCAATAACGGGTTGTTCAGGCGTCTCTAGCGCACGACCTAGCGCATCTAATTCGTCGGTGAGCAAAGGGCCTGCGCAAGCAATCGGGGCAAACTTTGCAATAGCGTGTGTTGAGGCTTGTGCGCGATGCGCAGTGCCAAAGGCGTCCATCACGAAAATATCACACAGCGCGGCCATTTTTTTACCCAGTTCGTCGCTGTCTTTGCCTTCACCCACATTAAAGCGCACATTTTCACACAGTACCACCTCGCCAGGGGAAATGGTGACGCCTTCTAGCCACGTTTTTTCCAAGCGCACAGGTTTATTTAGTAGCATCGCTAAATGCGCCGCGACGGGTTGTAGCGAATAGTCTGGGTTGTATTCCCCTTCAACTGGGCGTCCAATATGGGACATGAGCATCACGGCCGCCCCCGCATTGAGCGCGTGCTCAATGGTAGGCAAACTGGCTTGGATACGAATGTCGCTGGTTACTTTACCATTTTTTACGGGGACATTTAAGTCTTCACGAATTAAAACACGTTTACCCGCAAGGTCTAAATCGACCATACGCAAAATAGTCATACGTTATGCTCCTTCTTTCCATTTAATAGAACAGCCAATGCTGCTTAATTGTTCTTCAGGCCCTCGCCCTGTTTGTGCGACTAATTTCATGGCGTCAAATAAATCACGCGGCGTGTTGTCTGGGGTGATTTCACGGCGACTTGCATCAAGGCGTCCACGGTATTGCAGCTCAAATTGGGCGTTGTAGCCAAAAAAGTCTGGTGTGCAAATCGCGCCATAGGCTTTTGCCACCGCTTGCGTGTCGTCAATTAAATAGGGGAAGCTAAATTGCAATTCATCGGACAATTTTTTCATGTTCTCAAATGAATCATCAGGGTAATTTTCCACATCATTGGGCATAATCGCCACGCTATTGATACCAAGGGCTTTGAGTTCATTGGTATCGCGCACAATACGGTGCTTGACAGCTTTGACATAAGGGCAATGATTACAAATAAACATGACGAGTAGCCCTTTCTCACCCATGCAATCTTGAAGTGTCCAGCGTTTGCCGTCCACGCCAAGTAGCGTAAAATCGATTGCAGGTTGGCCAAAATCACAAATTGGCGTTTCTAATGTCACCATAATTAGTTCACCTCATATTCTCTATTTAAAATAATGGGAGGATTATATCGCTTGACGCAGAGAAAATAACTATTAACTGGTGAATTTCTCTTGCAAAAGATTGCAATGAAACGCCGCTGGGGTAATGATATGGCTTTATTGCGTGTGCAAATTTTATTTAGACCATGAAGGAAAATTGATAATGCAGACAGTGAATTTAACGGTCACCGGCATGAAATGTGGCGGTTGTGAAGCGAATATTGTTGAAAAATTAAGCGCTTTAGCCGGTGTTGAACGTGTGGAAGCGCATTTTAAAGACAATCTTGTGCAAGTGGCGTTTAATGCCGAAAAAATCGATGTTGACACGCTTGAGGACGTTATTGTTGGCGCCGGTTTTGGCGTTGAGTGAGGGGCGATGACGGCAAATTCTCATGAAGTGCAAACCGTGCGATTATCCATTTTAGGGATGCGTTGTGCGGGGTGTATTGGTTCTGTTGAGAGTGCGCTGAGCGCTGTGGAGGGCGTGCAGTGGGTGAGTGTGAATTTTGCTGACCATTCTGCGCTAGTGCAAGGCACAGCGCAGGTTGACGCACTCAAAAAAGCCATGCAGTTAGCCGGCTTTGATGCAGCCGTCATGGAAGGCTTTGAAGACCCTAGTGAACAAGAAGCCCAAGAAACAGCGCGTTATCAGTTGTTGATGACCAAAGCAAAAATCGCTGGGAGTTTTGGTGCGCTGTTAATGCTTGGCGAGCATATGCAATGGCTACCGATGATGGGGATGGCGCACAGTCGTGTTTTTTGGACGGTTATTGCACTCATCACGCTAGCGATGATGGGCTATTGTGGCGGGCATTTTTATACGGGGGCTTATCGCTCATTTCGCTTGCGGCAATACAATATGGATACGCTG
>DPKY01000123.1 GCA_003542275.1 Methylococcaceae bacterium
TATCCGCAGAAATTTTTCATGCTGATTTTGATTTATTTACCGGCCACTAGCGTGATGTTTCTGAGCTTAAATGCTAATTTTTCGCAAATTATCAAAGCGACGCAACTTGAGCTACAAGGCCTAAGCCTCATCAAGCCACTTAACCAAACCATGCAGCATATCCATCAGCATCTCAGCGCCAGTACGCTAGAGCATAGTGCGTTTATGCGTGAAGAAGAAATCAATATTGAAAAACGACTAGGTGAAAAAATTGCCCTTGTTGACGCCCATTTGCCAACGGATTCCCTGCTCAATCACGATGGACTGCTGTTAAATAAAGCGTGGCGCAATCTCAAAACCGATTGGCACAGTCTTTCAGTGAAAACCGATAAATGGTCGGCAAATCAAAACTTTGGGGCACACGTTCAACTGCTTGATAAATTGCGCCAATTTAAAGAAGACGTTGCCGATTATTACACCCTCACCTTTGAAAAAGACGAAGCCACGCATTACCTCACCGACAGTATTATCAATAAACTACCCGATGTCTTGGAAAAACTCGAGCAACTTCAAGCGCTCAGCGCCAGCGCATTAACCGCTAAGCAACTGAGTACGGCGCAAGAAGACGACATTTTGGTGTCTATTGGTAAGTTAAATCAAAGCGTCAAATCGCTTGACATAAACTTTGAAAAAATCAGTCAAATCAATCCGCTTCAACAAGGTATTTTAGCCGGTATTGCCAAAGACATCGTCAAGTGCACCATTCAAATTACCAATGTGGTGCAAAAAGACATTCTCTCACGACGCTTTGAAACGTCGCCCAGTGATTTTTACACCATCAACACGCACGCCATCAACACGCTCTACGCAAAGAGTGAGGAAACGCTCGTGCCAACTTTAGAGGCGCTGCTTGAAAAACGTATCGAAGACACCCAAAACGGGCGTTTTTTAACTATTGGTCTTGCGTGTATTTTATTTTTGATTGCACAATATTTCTTTATTGGTATTTATTTTGCCACCATGGAAAGCATTCGCTCGCTGGTCAACTCCGCGCAACGCATTGCCGACGGGGATTTGTCTGAGCGCATCACGCTAAAAACCGAAGATGAGCTACGCTTAGTGGCGGAAAACTTTAATGATATGGCCACGAGTTTTCAGCACTTGTTATCACTGTCTAATGAAAATCAAAAACGGTTAAATAAAAGTGAGCAAAATTTACGCACACTCATTAAAACCATTCCTGATTTAGTTTGGCTAAAAGATAAAGACGGGGGCTATTTAACCTGCAATACCATGTTTGAAGCCTACATGGGGTGCCAAGAAAACGAGATGATAGGCAAAACCGACTACGCCTTTTTTGAGCAGGCCTTAGCCGATACGTTCAGCGCCCATGATCAGCGTGTAATGCAAACGGGTGAAGTGGTGATTACAGAAAATAGCATGATCGTGCAAAGTGATGGGCGTCTTGCGTACTTAGAAACCATCAAATCCCCTTTGCGCGACATTGACGGTCATGTCGTAGGCGTGCTGGGCGTGGCGCGAGATATTAGCCGTCGCAAAAAATATGAAAATGAATTGCGCAAGTTTTCTTTAGCGGTCGAGCAAAATCCCTGCGCTATTATGATTACCGATTTAAACGCCAATATCGAATATGCCAATGCGACCTATATTAAAAACAGCGGCTATGCCATCGAAGAAATTATTGGCAAAAAAACCAACATTTTAAATTCGGGGAAAAACGACCCCAAGACTATCAAAAAATTATGGGAAACCATTTTGCAAGGCGACACCTGGAAAGGTGAACTCATTAACCGCCGCAAAGATGGGAGTGAATATATTGATTTAACGCTTATTACGCCCGTTCGCCAGCCTAATGGGGTGATAAGTCATTATCTTGCCATCAAAGAAGATATTACCGAGCGAAAAATTATTGAAGAAGAAAATCGTAATTTAGCGTTCTCCGATCCGCTCACCGGACTCTCTAATCGCCGCAAACTGCTTGAGCGCCTAAAACACACCCTCGCCCGTTGTCAGCGTGAAAATACGCAAATTGCACTCTTGATGATGGACTTAGACCGTTTTAAAGCGGTTAATGACACGCTAGGCCATTTAGCGGGTGATGAACTCCTCAAGCAAGTGGCGACGCGCATTACCTCGCGTTTACGCACCACGGATATGGTCGCGCGTCTTGGGGGAGATGAATTTGTGGTATTACTTGAAGACATTAGTCACCAAGACGATGCCGCGCGGATTGCCACGGAAATTGTGTCAGATTTAACCATGCCGTTCCAACTTGGGCAAAATAGTGATGTGCGCATTGGCTCAAGTATTGGTATTGCGCTCTATCCCCAACATGGCAATTCTTCAGCGGAACTTATGGACAACGCCGATATTGCCCTCTATCAAGCTAAAGACAATGGACGTGGCTGTTTTGCTTATTTTTCGGAGAGTTTAACCATTGCCGCCCGTGAACGCCTAGATTTAGAATCTCGATTGCGTCGAGGGATTGAGCAAGGTGAGCTGCGCGTTTTCTATCAGGCGCAAGTGGACATTGTGAGCGGTGAGGTCGTAGGTGCAGAAGCGCTCGTGCGCTGGCAAGAGCCAAATGAGGGACTCATTCCCCCCTACAAGTTCATTGGCATTGCCGAGGAAACCGGCTTGATTATACGTATTGGTGAATGGGTACTTCGTGAGGTATGTCGTCAAGGTCAAGCGTGGCTAGAAGACGGTTTTGCCCCCATTCGCCTCGCGGTGAATGTGTCGCCCTCTCAATTTAAACATTGTGATATGCTAGCACTCATCACATCTGTTTTAGAAGAATCGCAGTACCCAGCAGCACAATTAGAAATTGAATTAACAGAAAGCGGGTTAATGGAGCATCAAGAATTGGTCATTGATATGCTCAGTAAACTGCGTGAATTGGGGATTCATTTAGCCATTGATGATTTTGGCACGGGCTATTCGTCACTGGCTTATTTAAAACGTTTTCCGATGAATGTGCTCAAAATTGACAAAAGTTTTATTGATGACATTCCCTATTCTGCAGACGATATGGCCATCGCTTCAGCCATTATTTCAATGGGCCACACACTGGGCTTTAAAGTGCTTGCCGAAGGGGTAGAAACGCAAGAGCAATTTGATTTCTTAGCGCAAAAAGGGTGTGATATTTGCCAAGGCTATATTAAAAGCAAACCCCTGCCTGCCGATGAATTTTTGGCTTTCCGTCTTAATTTGGTAAAAAAT
>DPKY01000233.1 GCA_003542275.1 Methylococcaceae bacterium
TGCTCAACCAGGACCACTTTGGTCTGGACAAGGTCAAAGACCGCATTCTTGAATACCTTGCTGTGCAGCAGCGTGTGGACAAGGTCAAGGCCCCCATCTTGTGCCTGGTGGGGCCACCTGGCGTGGGCAAGACTTCGCTGGGGCAAAGCATTGCCAAGGCCACGGGCCGCAAGTATGTGCGCATGGCCCTGGGCGGCATGCGCGACGAAGCCGAGATCCGTGGGCACCGCCGTACCTACATCGGTGCCATGCCGGGCAAGGTGCTGCAAAGCCTGAACAAGGTGGGCACGCGCAACCCGCTGTTCCTGCTGGATGAAATCGACAAGCTGGGCACGGACTTCCGGGGTGATCCCTCAAGTGCGCTGCTCGAAGTGTTGGACCCAGAGCAGAACCACACCTTTGGCGACCACTACATCGAGGTCGACTTTGACCTGAGCGATGTGATGTTCGTGGCCACCTCCAACTCGATGAACATCCCGCCGGCCTTGCTCGACCGCATGGAAGTGATTCGTCTGTCGGGCTACACCGAGGATGAAAAAACCAACATCGCCATGCGTTACCTGCTGCCCAAGCAGATGGAAAACAACGGCATCAAGCCCGAAGAGATGGCGGTCAGCGAAGAAGCCATCCGTGATGTGGTGCGCTACTACACGCGTGAGGCAGGCGTTCGTTCGCTGGAGCGTGAGCTTTCCAAAATCTGCCGCAAAGTGGTCAAAGATGTGTTGCTCAAGCCCCGTAAATCCAAAATTAAAGTCACCCCCAAAAATCTCAATGATTATCTTGGTGTCAGACGCTTTAGTTATGGCAGTGCAGAGGAAAAAGACCAAATTGGTTGTGTGACAGGACTTGCATGGACATCAGTGGGGGGTGAGCTTCTCACTATTGAAACGGCCGTCATTAACGGCAAAGGCAAATACTCCACAACCGGTAAGCTAGGTGACGTCATGAAAGAATCGATTGCCGCCGCTGTGACAGTGGTGCGCAGTCGCGCTGATGTTTTAGGCATTAGCGATGACGCTTTTCAAAATAGCGATATTCACATCCACGTTCCAGAGGGTGCCACGCCCAAAGACGGCCCTAGCGCTGGGATTGGTATGTGCACGGCCATTGTTTCAGCAATGACGAAAATTCCTGTCCGTGCAAGCGTTGCCATGACAGGTGAGATTACGCTACGCGGTGAGGTGCTCGCTATTGGCGGCTTGAAAGAGAAGCTGCTGGCGGCGCATCGTGGCGGAATTACCACGGTTATCATCCCAAAAGAGAATGAAAAAGATTTGGCGGAAATTCCTGAAAACATTAAACAAAACTTAACGATCAATCCCGTGCGTTGGATTGATGAGGTGCTAGAAATTGCATTGCAATATCAACCTGTTCCCCGTGAACCGATTTTTACAGAAACGATAGACAAAATAAAAACCACGTCAACTAAAAAAAGTCGAGCGCAAGTTCGGGCTCACTAAAAATTGACGAAAGCCACAGAAATCCTAGCTTCTAAAGGTTTTATTACTTGACACTCAAGGGGCGCGTTGATATAACTATGTGCGTTTCTGTGGCTTGCACGCGCTGCGTTGAAACGAGTAATGACGGCATTTTGCTATCCTAGAATTTTAAAAATAACTTCCTTAGGGGGAAATAATGAACAAATCAGAGTTGATCAGTGCCATTGCAGAATCATCAGGTTTAACCAAAGCGGATTCTGGTCGCGCATTGGATGGCTTTATTGCCGCTGTCACACAGGCATTGAGTGCGGGTGATACCGTTGCTTTAGTGGGATTTGGCACTTATTCTGTGAAGGAGAGAGCAGAGCGCAAAGGCCGTAATCCACAGTCTGGCGAAGAAATTACCATCAAAGCGGCAAAAACGCCAACATTTAAAGCTGGTAAATCTTTAAAAGATGCTGTAAACTAGGGATTCTTAAGTCGGGTGCTTAGCTCAGCTGGGAGAGCATCGCCCTTACAAGGCGAGGGTCGGGGGTTCGAACCCCTCAGCACCCACCAGACTTTGGAGCGGTAGTTCAGTTGGTCAGAATACCGGCCTGTCACGCCGGTGGTCGCGGGTTCGAGCCCCGTCCGCTTCGCCAATAGCTAAAAACCCCGAACCCTTTGGTTCGGGGTTTTTTTTTGCTTACTTACAATGCGTTATTTAAGGTGGCTATTTTTATGTTGACTAAAATTAGAGAAAAATCACAAGGGGCCTTTGCAGGAGTTATTTTAACGGCGATTTGCGTTCCCTTTGTTTTATGGGGCATCAATAATTATATCAATGATGGTCAAGAAGCCCCTGTTGCATCAGTTGGCAAAAAAGATTTTTATCAGCGCGATGTCACAAAAGCGTATGAGAAATATCAACAAAGCCTTGGCGGACTTGCCGCAGGCGATGAAGAAAATATTAAGCTTCAAGCACTCAAAAAATTGATTAAAGATGAAGTCTTACTGCAATACGTTAACCAAAAAGGCCTAACAGTAACCGATAATACAATTCGTGATTTCATACAATCGCTGCCTTATTTCCAAACCGATAACAAATTTGATGAACAAAAATATAAGCAATTGCTTGCGCAACAACGGATGTCATCGGGGGATTTTGTCGGTCAAATCAAAAATGCGCTTATCATGGAGCAATTCCAGCAAAGTATTTTAGATAGCAGTTTTGCCACGCCCTACGATGTCGAACATTTTTTCAAAATTCAAAATCAAACGCGCGATGTCGAGTACGTCACCGTGCCCGTCACCGCGACAAATGACGCATTAAGTGACAGTGACATTCATACTTATTATCAAGCCCATCAAACGCAGTACCAGCTTCCAGAGCAAATGTCCATTGAGTACATTGAACTCACACTCGAAGAGATTGCAAAAACCGTTGAAGTGACTGATGACAAGCTCAAAGCGTTTTATGACGAACAAGCCGCACAATACAGCACACCAGAACGTCGTAAAATCAGCCATATTCTGTTTGCCATCAACGACTCGCAAGATGAAAAAACGGCACTAGAAAAAGCCACGCAAGCAAGAGCCCTGTTAGCCACCCAAGACTTTGCCAGCGTTGCAGCGACGCACTCTGATGATAAGGTCACCGGCAAAACGGGGGGGGATTTGGGATTATTGACCGCTGGCGTCATGGATAAAGAATTTGAGACTGCCGCGTTAGCACTCAAACAAGGTGACGTGTCTGCCCCCGTCAAATCGTCTTTTGGTTATCATTTAATTAAAGTGACCGAACTCACCCCTGCGCAAGTGAAGCCGTTTGAGAGTGTGAAATCGCAACTCACACAAGCGTACCAAAAATCCCAAGCAGAAAATACCTTTTATCAGCAAGCAGAAAGCTTAACCGAAGCGAGCTATCAAAACTCAGACAATCTAAAAGTGGCTGCTGAACAGCTCAATTTAACCATCAAAAAAACCGGCTTGTTTACCAAATCTGCCGGAGAGGGTATCGCTGCCGATGAAAAAATTCGCAGCGTCGCGTTTAGCGATGAGGTCATCAATGGTACCAACAGTACCCCCATTGAGCTGGACGCTGAGCATCTTGTTGTATTGCGCGTGCTTGAGCATAAAGCCGCTGAAGATAAACCCTTAGAGCAAGTCAAAGCAGAGGTAGTGAAAGCGCTACAAACGCAAAAAGCGCAACAAAACGCCATCGATACCGCAAAAGCGATGAAAACCAAGTTACTCAATGGCGAAACGCTCTCAAAAGTTGCGGCGGACTATAAATTGACCGTGCAAAAAGCCTCCGGTCTAACGCGTATGAAAAAAGACTTCAATGTGTTGCTCAATGACGCTATTTTTAAAGCGGCAAAACCTGTTGGTGAAAAACCCAGTATTTTCACGGTCGCCTTGCCCACACATGAGCAAGTTGTGGTCAATTTAACCGCTGTCAAAGAAGGCGCCATGACAGACGATGATAAANNACATTAGCGACGAAAAATATCGCCAAAGCCATTGGTGATAGCGAATTTAACGCCGTGATTAACACGCTTGAACAACGCGCGGATATTGATGTGAATTTGCCCAGTCCTGCGGCGCAGTAACCTGTTTTATCGACGGTAAATAAACAAAAGCCCCTGTACGCTTTTTTGAGCGTTTAGGGGCTTTTTTTTGAAAATAAAGCTGAACGGGTCAAATCAATTCGCCCCTGCCTAGATA
>DPKY01000283.1 GCA_003542275.1 Methylococcaceae bacterium
AGCAATGAGTTGCGCTCTTTTTTGGGGGTGGTGATAGAGTTCAATCAAGTTTGCTTGCAGCATCTCACTATCGTGGCATTGCAACGCCCCCTGCGCAGCCAAGAGTTTTTCAACAGTAAAGGTGATATTGTCCACCTGCGAGCCCACTAAAATCGGCACGCCTACAGCCGCTGGTTCAAGTAAATTATGCCCGCCAACGGGGACAAAACTCCCCCCCACAAAAGCCACGTCAGCACTGGCATAAAATAATTTTAATTCACCTAACGTATCAATTAAAAATACATCGGTCTGTGCGCGACAGGCTTGATGTGAGGTACGCGTGACCACAGTGCATTGTGCTTGTTTAGCCAGCGCCGCCACGCGCTGAAAACGCTCTGGATGACGTGGCGCAATGGCGAGGAGTAACGTTGGTATGTGTTGTTTTAATGCGTGATAGCAGCGAAAAACTAATGCTTCCTCACCCTCGTGTGTACTGGCCGCTAAAAAAACAAAACGATCAGCCATCCATTGCGCTCTTAGCGCCTTGCCTTGTGACAACACGGCGTTATCAATAGACACGTCAAATTTGAGACTGCCTACATTGTCAACTTGATTGGCGTTTGCACCAATTTTGATAAAGTTTGCTTTATCTAGGTCTGTTTGCGTGGCAATTTTTGTAACGGCAGCTAAGGTGGGTTGAATTAACGACGGCATTTTTTGATAACCGCGTACGGATTTCTCCGACAAACACGCATTGATAAGATAAAGCGGAATGTGTTGCGCCGCGCAAGCGCGGTAGAGATTTGGCCAAATTTCTGTTTCAACAATTACCGCCATTTTAGGCGCAAATGTCCGCAAAAATCGTGCGATCGCATCAGGTAAATCATAAGGCAAATACACATGATCAACGCTATCGCCCAAAACGGCCCGCACACGCGCTGAACCCGTTGGCGTGGTTGTAGTGATGAGTAGTGCGAGTGTTGGATGTTGAGATTGTATGAAAGAAATTAAAGGGAATAACGCTTCACTCTCTCCCACCGAGACGGCGTGAAACCAGATGACCTGTTGCAAATGCGGCTGACGATAAAAACCAAAGCGCTCAAGCCAGCGGGCGCCGTAAGCGGGATTTTTAAGACTCCTCCAGCCTAAACGCAAAACAACAAGCGGCGTAAAAAGATAGAAAAGTAAAGAATACAGTCTGCGCATAAAGGACGCGTTAGGCGCAGAGTGACACTCTACGCCTTCCGTTCTACAAAAATTACGCCTCAGCGGTGATTTTAATCGCAATTTTTGCGTTAACATCAGAATGTAAATGAATATCTACATCAAAGTCGCCTAAATGACGAATCGTGCCATGTGGCAAGCGAATTTCTTGTTTTTCAACCACAACGCCTGCTTTGACAATCGCATCAGCAATGGCGTGTGTTCCCACTGAACCAAACAAGCGACCTTCATCACCGGCTTTGTGTGCAATAGTAATACTCAATTTACTTAATGCGTCAGCACGTTTTTGTGCAGCCGCCAATTTTTCTGCTGCGGCTTTTTCTAATTCAGCACGACGCACTTCAAACTCAGCAATTTTTTTCGCTGTTGCCGCAACGGCTTTACCTTGTGGAATTAAGTAGTTTCTCGCATAGCCATTTTTAATGGTGACTTTGTCGCCCAAACTACCTAAATTTGCAATCTTTTCAAGAAGAATAACTTCCATCTTTACGTCCTCACGTGATTTATTCTATAAAATTTTGCGCTACATTGAGCGCTCAAGTTGATGGATTTAAGGTTTACTTGGCCACAAATTTGTCACGTAATTTCCACCACGCATCACAAACACCCACAAGTGCCACAGGAATTAAGAGATGGGGAATTAAAAACAATGTCAAATAGAAACCAAAAATAACATAACGGGATTGCTTTAATGCACTGAGAATGTGATGGGCAACAGCTGTCCCAACAAAGGCGTAGAGCACAAAGACGAGAATACTCAAGTTTGAGGCAACTTCCGCCACCATACCCGAACTCATCGCCGCTAGTGCAACCAGTCCAATACTGCCCAACGCCATACGCGGTGAGGTCGCTAAATCCAAATACTCGGCGCGAAAGCCACCGGGATTATAGAGTGCCGCTTGCCACCAACGCGCTAAAAACAAAGCGAATATCCAGCCAAACACAGTGCCAGCAACAACAATGCCGGTCATGTAATGGGCAACAGATTCCACGCTTGGTTGCATCATATCCAGCGAAACATTCGCAGGGGCCATTTGCTTTAAAATGTCCTGCCACATCTGCGCCGCTTGAGGATTGTAGAGGTAAAATCCAATAATACTCAGCCCCCCCAACACCACCGCGCTCTCAATAGCAAGCGCAAGTTTGCGACCGGTACGCAATAAAATCGCTACAATCCAAATCGGTAGCCAAAGCACCAGCCCATAAAGCGCCGTAAAGGACACACTGCCTAGCATCGCCCCTAAAGCAGTCATTCCCGTTAAAGAAATACCAAAAACCGTCAATCCTTCGTAAGCGCCAAGGCGCAGTGTAACAAGCGCTAACGCCGCAGAGCTTACGATACTAATGGGAGGCATAAACAACGAAAAAAACGCGAGAACACTCACTGCTGTCGCAGCTTGCCAGCGCCCACGCATAATATAGGTTGCTAAGAATCCCATGATAAATTATTTGTGCGCGTCGCAATAAGGCAACAACGCAATAAAACGTGCGCGTTTAATTGCTGTGCATAATTGTCTTTGATATTTTGCGGCGGTGCCAGTAATACGACTAGGGACGATTTTACCGGTTTCAGTAATGTAATCGCTAAGCAAATTCAAATCTTTATAGTCAATTTGACTGCCGTTTTCTGCGCTAAAACGGCAGAATTTTTTACGTCTAATGTTGCGTGCCATAGTAATTTCCGTTGTATCTAATGTTCAATGTATTTTTAAAGACTATTCAGCTAAATCTGCATCAAAATCATCGTGATCTGTCTCATCGTCCAAATCAAGTTCAGATGCCGCTTCAGCGGCTTCACGCGCTGCGCTGTCTTTTGCACGCAATTCAGCTGCTCTGTTTTCTTCAGCTGTTGACGTTGCAATAATTGAAGGCTCTGTCATTGCGTGTGTTTGCAATAAAATCATGCTACGCAAAATCGCGTCATTAAAACGGAAACCTGTTTCAAGTTCTTCTAAAGCCACTTGATCACATTCAACATTCATTAAAATGTAGTGAGCTTTATGAATCTTTTTAATTGGATAAGCCAACGCGCGGCGGCCCCAATCCTCTAAACGATGGATTTTGCCAGACGTGGCTTCGATTGTCGCTTTATAGCGTTCAATCATCGCAGGAACCTGACTACTTTGATCAGGATGAACTAAAAAGACAATTTCGTAGTGTCGCATTATGTTTCCTTTTGGTTAGTGCCTTCTTTTTTCAATTTTATTGAAAACAGTAAAGCAAGGAGAGAGCAAAGTGCTCGGTAAAAGATTTTCAATTATATAGGTTTTTCAGTGAATTGCAAAACAAGCAGCGGTGTTTTGTCATTATTTTTCAGTAGACGAATTTTTCAAAAATAGCATCACAGCTCGAATACGCTCGGCCGCGTCAATACACTGAGCAAGCGGCGCCACCAACGCGATACGGACATGATTTTTAGCGGGATCAACGCCAGCGACTTCGCGCGATAAAAAACTACCTGGTAAAACAGTCACATTTTGTTGCGCAAAAAGTAACTGCGCAAATTGCGTATCCGCAATCGGGGTCTTGAGCCAAATATAAAAACTGGCGGCGGGTTGTTCGATATCGCACACATCACGCAAAATGTCGACAAATGCGGCAAATTTTTCACGGTACAAACGTCGGTTTTCTATCACGTGCGTTTCGTCTTGCCATGCGGCAATGCTAGCATATTGGACCGGTAGTGCCATCGCGCACCCATGGTAAGTACGATAATTAAAATACGCCGCTAACACGACTGCATCACCGGCAACAAAACCCGAACGCAAGCCTGCGCAATTAGAGCGCTTAGACAAACTATGAAACACCACGCACCGCGCAAACTGTGTGTTACCGGTTTTATAAGCCACTTCAAGTAAACCTAGCGGTGGATTTTCCTCTTGGTTGTAGAGTTCGCTGTAACACTCATCTGAAGCGATAATAAAATCATATTTTTGCGCTAAAGCCAGCGCTTGCGCCAAGGCACGCTCTCCCATCACCGCGCCACTTGGGTTAGCTGGCGAACATAAATACAGCAGTTGACAACGCTGCCACACTTCTGCGGGCACGGCATCAAAATCGGGTAAATACTGTGTTTCTTGGGTGGTGTTTAAAAAATAAGGCGTTGCCCCAGCAAGCACTGCCGCCCCTTCATAAATTTGATAAAAAGGGTTGGGCATCACCACAAAAGGGGCTTTTTCACTATCCATCACGCATTGCGCAAAAGAAAATAAGGCTTCACGCGTCCCATTCACCGGTAACACTTGCGTGTCTGGATTGACTTTGCAGCTAAAACGTTTCTCAAGCCAAGCAGAAATCGCTTCACGCAATGGCGCAATGCCTTTGGTAGTTGGATAATTGGAGAGTGTGGAGAGCTTATCCACTAGCGTTTTTTTGATAAACTCAGGCGTTGGGTGCGCAGGTTCGCCAATAGAAAGCATAATAGCGGATTTGTCTTTGGGTGGCTCAACCCCTTTTTTTAATTGCGCTAATTTTTCAAAAGGATAGGGATGTAACTGCGCTAGGTGTGGGTTCATAATATTTCGCTCGGTTTTATTTTGTATTAACAATAAAAAATCACGCAATATAACAAAGCATTGCGCTTTTTTTTAACAAAGTCAGTTAGAATGATGACACTTTTTTATCAATCATAGTTGAGATGATTATGCGTTATTTTGTTGTAGCGGTATGGCTCTTCTTTTCAAGTTTTTCTCACGCCTTGGCCGATGAATTTGGTAGCGGGATGGTCGCTTATCAAAATAAAGAGTACAAAAAAGCGGCTAGTCAATGGTTGCTTGCCGCCAAAAAAGGCCATGCTCTCGCGCAAGCCAATCTCGCCTTAATGTATGACAATGGCCTTGGCGTCCAAAAAGACGCAAAAGAAGCAGCAAAATGGTACATACTCGCTGCCAAGCAAGGTCATGCCATTGCGCAATCTAACCTAGGCTTTTTGTATCAAAACGGACAAGGCGTCACGCAAGATATCAACGAGGCGATAAACTGGTACACACTTGCCGCTCAACAAGGTGTTGCGGCGGCGCAATACAATCTTGGCTTACTCTACGGCAGTGGACAAGGCGTGATGCAAGACTATAAACAAGCGATGAATTGGTATCGCCTTGCCGCAGAGCAAGAACACCCTCTTGCACAATCAAATTTAGGATTTATGTACGAAAAGGGTCAAGGCGTCCCCCAAAATAGCAAAGAAGCGATGATGTGGTACCGCCTTGCGGCAGAAAAAAATAACGCGCTCGCACAATACAATATCGGCGTCATGTATGCCAGCGGGCAAAGCACCACGCCAGATTATATGCACGCTTACGTTTGGTTTAACCTCAGTGCTACCAACGGCTATGCGCCCGCAGCAGCGTTACGCGAAGCGACCCTAGCCCAACTCTCAACCGAGCAAATAGACAAAGCACAAAATATATCGCGCGAGTGTCTTCACTCAGCGTACAAAAATTGCGACTAATCCGCTTAGCTTACAGTTGAATGCGAAGCGATAAATCAATAGCGCGGATATTTTTTGTCAACGCGCCAATAGAAATATAATCCACGCCAGTTTGTGCAACAACGTGAATGGTGGTTAAATCAATATTGCCTGACGCTTCAAGCTCAATTTCCCCTGCTACACGTTGCACAGCTAAACGCAAATCCTCAAGTGAAAAATTGTCCAACATAATACGGTCTGGCTTTGCGTTAAGCGCTTCTTCTAATTCACGAAGACTCTCTACTTCCACTTCAACGGGGGCATCACTTTGCTCGCGGGCAATGCGCACCGCGTTGGCAATTGCCCCCGCCGCAAAAATATGATTTTCTTTAATAAGCCCCCCATCAAACAAGCCAATACGATGATTAAAACACCCTCCACACCGCACCGCGTATTTTTGAGCTAAACGCAAACCGGGAAGGGTTTTTCGCGTATCTAGCACGCGACATCGCGTGCCTGCTACGGCGTTGGCATACTCTCTTGACAGCGTTGCTGTCGCTGATAAGGTTTGCAATAAATTCAGTGCTGTTCGTTCAGCGCTCAAAATACCACGCGCATTGCCGTGAAGTGTGCAAAGCAGCGTATCCGGCGCAACATGCTCACCTTCAAGCACGTGCCATTCAATGACAATCGCCGCATCTAAATGCCGAAATACCGCATCAAACCACTCCCGCCCGCACAACACCATCCACTCGCGCGTCAAAAGCTCTGCTTTTGCGTGCTGCGTAGCGGGAATAATGGCCGCTGTAATATCACCACTGCCCAAATCTTCCTGTAAAAAAGGCAGAATATCGCTGTCAAAGCTAAATTGCGTCGTCATTGCTTAAAATACATTGCTGTAACTACTACGAATTTCTTTTAGCTCAATAGCTAATTCCCGACGCAGTTGAAAATCGCGGCGGGTATGTGCGATATTGTAGGGAATGAGTGGGTTGCGTTCATATTTCACGGCAGTGCGAATAATGCCTATCCATTGACGGTCATTATCTTCCATTTCTTTAAACCGGTTACGAATACGCTCTAATTCCTGATTGCAATAGGTAATAAAACCCGCCGCATAAAACACACTGTTTTTTAAATAATCTTGCAATGCGGCGAGATCACCATTGATTTCATTCACCACTTGCTCAAAATTACTGGGTTCAGGTGCGCGTTCAATGTCTTTTACTGGTGGGGGTGTTTCAGACAAGACCGCATCCACTACCGCTTTTGCCGTGTTGCGTGAACGGCCAGCGGGCACTGTTTTACTGATTGCCGCCCAAAGACCATAGCGCAAATAATGCGTGAGCCCCCCTTCTTGCTTGGCTTTATCGCTGCCTTGATAAAACGCTTCAAGCGTTTTGATTTCTGCTGCCCGCTCACTGAGCAACCGGTCACGCGCTTGCAGGGGCTTGGCAATAAAGGCTTCAACAGCCACCCGTCCAAAACGTAAAAAGAGTACTTGAAAGCCATGACGAATGCGGGCTTGTTCAATACTTTCATCTAAATGCGAATGCAACAAATTACGACGCACATCTTCGGTTTCCCAAAGTAGCGTCTGTGTTTTTTGCACGATTTGGTCAATTAACGCTTGCAGCGCTTGCGCGAGTTGATCGGTTAATTCCGTTTCAAATTTCTTTTGGATTTCACGGAAAAGCTCTTCACGAATTTTATAATTTCCCTCGCGTGAATCCGGCATGGAAATGGTGCCACCAGCGGTATAAATTCGCTTGAGCTCGTCGGGTTGCGCAGTGATTAAATTTGACAATAACGCTTCAATTTTTTGATCATACGCAAGGCGCAAGGCAGCTAGTTCTTCATGTTCAGCACCTAACGCATCCGCTTCTTTGCGCCCTTGAATACTTTGGGCGTACCACACATCAAAATCTTTTTTGATGCGCTGCCACTCGCGCCCCCACCACTGATTGAATTCTTTACCGAGCAAATCATCTTCTTGACGCTCATTTTCTGCTACGGTGCCATAGATAGGCTCAAGTTTATTAAGAATATCGGAGGCAAGCTGACGTGTATTATTGACTAATGAGTCACAGCGTTTTTGTAAAACGCCTGTGCGCTCGTTATCAATGTAAAAATTGACAGCATCTTTGAGCGCGGTCATGCCATCGGAAATCCCCAGTTTTTTTAGCTTATTTTTATCATCAGCACTCTTTGAGCGCCGCAACGTGTCATCAGCGGGAATGCCAAACTCCACCAAATGTGAACGCGCACATACAGGCAACAAGCGTCGCTCAGGCACAGAAGGCCAGAAGGTTTTATGTTTGGCTAACGTATCACGAAAATCAATTTGATCATCCATCGCGTCCGCTTGCGTCAACACCACAAAGACTTTATCAGAAACACGCAAACTGGGATCTTCCGCGTCCGCAACGAGTAGCATTTCTTTCTCGGGGCCCGTAATTGACGGCTGTTTCATCTCT
>DPKY01000193.1:0-10627 GCA_003542275.1 Methylococcaceae bacterium
CAAAAAAACAGCGGTGGTCTCTACTATCAATGGGGATGCAAATATTCCTTTCTATAAAGAACTTGGAAACCAAGGTATCTCAGCTGAAAAAATTCCTGTCATCGCCTTTTCTGTTGGTGAAGAAGAATTGTCAGGTATGGATACAAAACCCTTGGTTGGTCACCTGGCGGCTTGGAATTATTTCATGAGTGTTGATAGCACTAAAAATGCAGCGTTTATCAATCAATGGCATGACTATACTAAAAATCCAAAACGTACCACCAACGATCCGATGGAAGCACATTACATTGGTTTTAATATGTGGGTGAAAGCCGTGGAAAAAGCGGGTACCACTGACGCTACCGCCGTCCAAAAAGCGATCATTGGCGTTGAATATCCAAACTTAACGGGTGGTGTATCAAAAATGCTACCAAACCATCATATCAGTAAGCCCGTTTTGATTGGTGAAATTCAAGATGACGGTCAATTAATGACGGTTTGGCAAACGAATAAGTTGGTTGATGGCGATGCGTGGTCTGATTTCTTACCAGAAAGTAAACCCATTATTGCGGATTGGACTGCCCCCATTAATTGCGGGAATTACAACACGAAAACAAAAAAGTGTTCAGGTCAGGCTTATTAATTTAAATTCACAGCAGATTTCTTGACAGTGGTATAGCAACAGAGATAGTTGCCGTACTCTTGCTTAGAACATCCTTATTTTGGAAGAAAATGAAAGTGAATTCATTAAACATGAATGGTTTTCTTATTGCATGGTTGCTATTACTTTTTTCACTCAGCGCTCATGCCGCAGAAAACGCCTCTTCGCCACCGCCTTTGCTTGACGCATTGGAGCATCTTCAACAAGGCACATTTAATGAGCGTGAGAAAGCGATTGCACAATTAGCCAGTATTGAAAGCGAACGCAGCCTACCTATTCTACACGCCTTGCTTGATGGCAAATTATTTTTGGTAAAATCAGATAATCAACTCGTCATTGGTGAAGATAATCATCATGGCTATGATCTATTTGATGCGGTGAGTGGTATTGAACTCAAGAGTATTTCACGCGATGAGGTCAATAAAATCAATTTAACTAATGCACTACGTACCTCGCTGCGAAAAACGATTGGGCAATTGGAATTAAATTCACCTGTGCCCGCCATTCGCCTAGCGGCAGTCCATGCGATGGCAGGCGATGCAGATGAAAAAACATTAGCATTACTTCACAGACTCGCTAGCACCGAAAAAGAGCCGCGTGTAAAGCAAGCGATTACGCTCATTTTTCTCTTAAAAGAGATGAATAGTACAGATAACGCTTTGCGTCTCCAAGCAATTGAACAACTCAAAGAACAAAACAGTATCGAGGTGATCAATGGGCTTCATGCAATACTTGACAAAGAGGTTGAGGGCAACGCGCTTGAGACGGATAGGCAAGTGCGCAATGCCGCCAAACTGGCACTTTCAGAGGTAACCCGTCGCCAGCAGTTTTACAGCACAATTGAAACGGTTTTTTTTGGACTTAGTTTAGGCGCTGTTTTAGTGCTTGCAGCCATTGGTCTTGCTATTACGTTTGGTGTAATGGGAATTATTAACATGGCGCATGGTGAGTTGATGATGTTAGGCGCTTATACAACCTACGTTATGCAGCAACTGATGCCAAATCACTTAGGTCTTTCACTGTTTCTCTCAATTCCTGCTGCATTTGTAATATCGGGAGTTGCTGGCATTCTTATCGAACGCGGTATTATTCGATTTCTTTACGGTCGACCACTTGAAACCTTACTTGCCACTTTTGGCATCAGCTTGGTACTTCAACAAAGTGTGCGCTCCATTTTTTCTCCCCTCAATCGTAGCGTGGCAACCCCAGAGTGGATGAGTGGTTCATGGCAAATTAATGATTTTCTCTCACTAACATGGAACCGTTTTTACATCTTAGTATTTTGTTTGATGGTGTTTATTTTGCTTTTGCAAATACTCAAATATACCCGATTAGGTCTTGAGGTACGCGCGGTAGCGCAAAACCGCAATATGGCAAAAGCGATGGGAATTCCTACTGATAAGGTGGACGCAATGACTTTTGGGCTTGGCTCGGGCATTGCTGGCGTTGCTGGCGTTGCGCTGAGTCAAATTACCAATGTAGGCCCCAATTTGGGACAAGCCTATATTGTAGATTCCTTCATGGTGGTCGTGTTTGGCGGTGTTGGGAATTTACTGGGTACGTTGGTTGCGGGATTTTCATTGGGTATTGCGAATAAATTTTTAGAGCCTTTTGCCGGTGCGGTATTGGCTAAAATTTTAGTCCTTATTTTTATCATTTTATTTATCCAAAAGCGTCCACGTGGCTTATTTCCACAAAAGGGCAGGGCGGCGGATTCCTAAGTCTTTTAATTGTGAAATAATCAACTTGAGTGGATGTCATACATGGAAATTATTAAGTTAAGTAAAGATAAAACAAGCTTTGTGGTGCTGGGCCTTTTAGCGGTCATCACTTTTGTTATTCCCTTGTGTAATGTATTTTTTTCTGCTGATTCAGTGTTTCATTTTTCGGCATACAGCGTGTCGGTATTGGGTAAATATCTCACCTTTGCGCTACTGGGGTTGTCACTAGATTTAGTGTGGGGATACTGCGGTATTTTAGCGCTTGGTCACGGTGCCTTTTTTGCGCTTGGCGGCTATGCAATGGGAATGTATTTAATGCGTCAAATTGGCACACGTGGTGTGTATGGCAATGCAAATTTACCCGATTTTATGGTTTTTTTAAATTGGAAGGAACTGCCTTGGTATTGGCTAGGTTTTGACCATTTTGGTTTTGCTATGCTAATGGTTATTGTTGTGCCGGGAACATTAGCATTTGTTTTTGGTTATCTCGCTTTTCGTTCACGCGTCACAGGGGTTTACCTCTCTATCATCACGCAAGCACTGACGTATGCGCTAATGCTCGCTTTTTTTCGCAATGAAATGGGCTTTGGTGGCAATAATGGCTTGACGGATTTTAAAGAGATTTTAGGTTTTAATCTTCAATCTGAAAATGTGCGTTCAATGCTGCTTATGTTATCGGGTATCACTTTGATGGGAACGTTTTTCGTTTGCCGCTGGTTAGTAAATACCAAACTTGGACGCGTGGTCACTGCAATTCGAGATCAAGAATCGCGTGTACGTTTTTTGGGTTATCGTGTCGAAATGTTCAAACTGTGGGTATTTGTCTTTGCAGCAATGATTGCAGGCATTGCCGGCGCGTTGTATGTACCGCAGGTGGGTATTATCAATCCAAGTGAATTTTCACCACTCAATTCACTTGAGATTGTCGTTTGGGTGGCTATTGGTGGGAGAAATACACTGTATGGCGCCATTATTGGTGCGGTACTGGTGAATTTTAGTAAAACGGTGTTGACGGGTTTAATGCCTGAGCTTTGGTTATTTACCTTAGGCGCGGCCTTTGTCGTGGTGACTGTTTTTTTACCCGATGGATTAGTTGGATTACTTCGTCACCGATTAGAGGAGCAACAGGCATGAGTCCACAACCCATTCCACATGAAATCCCCATGACAGATCATCTGCTTCATGAAGGTGTTGTTGATACGCGTCACGGTCCTATTTTATATCTTGATGAGGTGAGCGTGAATTTTGATGGTTTTAGAGCGTTAAATCATTTATCGCTCGTCATTGATGCAGGTGAGCTACGTTGCCTGATTGGGCCAAATGGCGCGGGAAAAACGACTTTAATGGATGTCATCACCGGTAAAACACGCCCTGATTCAGGCACTGTTTTTTTTGGGCAAACAATTGATTTACTGAAAATGAATGAGCCCGCCATTGCACAAGCCGGTATTTGCCGCAAATTTCAAAAACCGAGTGTTTTTGACGCGCTAACAGTGTTTGAAAATTTAGCGCTTGCTCTCAAAGCGAATAAAGGAGCGTGGTCTACGCTTTTTTACCGTTTAAAGGGAGAGCAGCGTGAACGCATCCATCATATTACCGAAATGATTGGTTTGAAAACGCGTTATCAACATCGTGCGGGGATTTTATCGCATGGTCAAAAACAGTGGCTTGAAATTGGTATGTTACTTATGCAAGAGCCTAAGGTGATGCTTGTTGATGAACCGATTGCGGGAATGACGCATCAAGAAATAGAGCGTACCGCAGAGCTACTTGTATCGCTTCAGGGTGAGCATTCTATTGTTGTGGTTGAGCATGATATGGATTTCGTCCGCTCTATTGCATCGAAAGTGACAGTGCTTCATGAGGGTGCTGTATTAACCGAAGGCACCATGAATGAAGTACAAAACGATCCACGCGTAATTCAAGTTTATTTAGGAGGCTAAATGCGATGTTAAAAATACACGGATTACAACAATATTACGGCGAGAGCCATACGTTGTGGGATTTACAACTTGACGTACCTAAAGGTGCTTGTGTTTGTTTGATGGGTCGCAATGGTGTGGGAAAAACAACCTTATTAAAAGCGATTATGGGGCTTGTTCCCATTCGTGGCGGTCGTCTTGAAATAGATGGGCATTCGTTGAGTGACGCCAAAGCACAAACCCGTGCAGAATTAGGTATTGGTTATGTTCCACAAGGGCGAGAGATTTTTTCGCTACTAACTGTTGAGGAAAATCTCAAAACAGGATTGCGGGCAGCAAGTAAGATGGGGATTAAAAAAGTACCTGATCATATTTTTGATGTCTTTCCCGTGTTAAAACAGATGCTCAAACGGCGCGGTGGTGATTTATCGGGTGGTCAACAACAACAGCTTGCCATTGCTCGCGCGTTGGTCTTAAACCCGCGTCTACTGATCTTAGATGAACCCACTGAAGGCGTTCAGCCCAATATTGTCAGTGAAATTGGCGAGGTGATTATCCGATTAAATCGTCAACGTGGGACGCCCTTTTCTACGCCCAAGATCAATCCCCATAATTTGGGTGAAGTACACGAAGCGATTACAAAAATTAACCACGAGCTTGGCGTGACGGTCTTACTTGTTGAGCAAAAACTTCCCTTTGCGCGTAAGGTTGCCGATCGTTTTTGTATTATGGATAGAGGTCGTCATGTTGCCACAGGAAAGATAGACGAATTATCTGATGACATGATTAATCGCTATTTGACCGTGTAAGTTGAGCGTAAACAAATGGATACAAGTTGGAAAGCACAATTAGAACTTACTTTTGCTAAGCAAGGCGAAAAAACACGGTTAATTAAACGTAAGCAACTTGGCCCTTTAACGCTACAACGTCCGTTTTATCCTGATGGAAAGGCTTGTCATGTGTATTTGCTTCATCCGCCCGGTGGCATTGTAGGGGGAGACAATTTGCATATATCTCTTCATGCAAATGAAAATTCACATACTCTCATCACAACACCAGCGGCGGGTAAATTTTATCGTAGCGCAGGGCGACAAGCCACGCAAACAGTTAATATCCGTGTCGATAATCATGCGATGCTTGAATGGTTGCCTCAAGAAACCATTCTCTATGATGGTGCAAAGGCCAGCTCAACGGTGAATGTCGCTTTAATGCCGCAGGCGCATTTTATTGGCTGGGAAATTTTATCTCTTGGGCGTCCTGCTTCAGGGGAAGGATTTGAGAATGGTCAGGCACAAATGACGTGGCAAATAAGCCGTGACGATCGCCCCTTATTTTTAGAGCGTCTACAGCTTGATGCAAAAGCCTTTTGGGCAAGTTGGGGACTGAATGGTTATTGTGTCTGCGGCACTTTATTTGCTGTGCCAGTGTCTCCAGGGAATTTAGAGGCAGTGCGTGATTTAATTGGTGATACCGCAGGGCGTGGTGTGACGCAAATTGACGATATGCTAATTTGTCGTGCTCTTGATAGTCGTACTGATAGATTACGCGTTTTTTTTGAACAGGTCTGGAAAATCGTACGTCAAGACACGTTAGGGCATACATTCTGTATCCCTCGCATTTGGGCGACATAATAGGAGAACAATAATGCAATTAACACCTAGGGAAAAAGATAAATTATTGCTTTTTACAGCAGCGTTACTTGCCGAGCGACGCAAAGCACGAGGATTGAAACTCAACTATCCCGAAGCGGTTGCATTCATTAGTGCAGCCATTATGGAAGGCGCACGTGATGGTCAGTGTGTTGCATCACTCATGGAATATGGTCGTACACTTCTTTGCCGCGACGATGTGATGGAAGGTGTGTGCGAGATGCTTTTGGATGTACAGGTAGAAGCAACCTTTCCTGATGGCACAAAACTTGTCACGGTTCACAATCCTATTGAATGAGGTTTGAAAATGATACCAGGAGAAATTTTTCCCTGCGGGGGAAATATTGCGTTAAATGTAGGACGTCGTACTGTTTCTGTGCTTGTTGCTAATACGGGGGATCGCCCTATTCAAGTGGGTTCACATTACCATTTTTTTGAAACAAACTCAGCGCTGCAATTTGATCGTGCGCTGACACGTGGTTTTCGTCCCGATATTCCTGCAGGGACAGCTATTCGCTTTGAACCCGGTCAATTGCGTGAAATTCAATTAGTGGCGTTTGGGGGATTAGGACGTGTTTATGGTTTTTGTGGCGCCGTAATGGGCGATTTAGGAGAAACACAATGAGTACGATGAGTCGACAAGCCTATATAGAGATGTTTGGTCCCACCACGGGCGACAAAGTCCGTCTAGGCGATAGTGGATTAATTCTTGAAGTCGAATCCGATCGCACGGTGTATGGTGATGAAGTGAAATTTGGCGGAGGCAAAGTCATTCGTGATGGCATGGGACAAAGTCAACATGATTCATCTGTGGCGGTTGATTTAGTCATTACAAACGCGTTAATTATGGATTATTGGGGCATTATTAAAGCTGATGTGGGGATTAAACAAGGACGTATTGCTGCCATTGGTAAAGCAGGAAATCCTGACGTTCAACAAAGCGTGGATATTGTAATTGGTCCAGGAACAGAAATTATAGCCGGTGAAGGAAAAATTTTAACGGCAGGCGGCATTGATGCCCATATTCATTTTATTTGCCCACAGCAAATTGAAGAAGCGCTCACTTCAGGTATCACGACCATGATTGGCGGGGGAACTGGACCAGCGACGGGTACGAATGCGACAACTTGCACACCAGGACCTTGGAATATTGAGCAAATGCTACAAGCGCTTGATGGTTTTCCCATGAATTTTGGTTTGCTAGGTAAAGGTAATGCGAGTTTACCCGATGCCTTAGCCGAGCAAATTCGCGCTGGCGCGATGGGACTTAAACTTCATGAAGATTGGGGAACAACACCTGCTGCTATTGATTGTTGCTTGAGTATTGCGGAAACATTTGATGTACAAGTGGCCATTCATACGGATACGTTAAATGAATCGGGATTTGTAGAGGATACTTTTGCGGCGTTTAAAGGGCGAACTATTCATACATACCACACTGAAGGAGCGGGTGGTGGTCATGCACCTGACATTATCAAAGCCTGCGGGCAAGCCAATGTGTTACCCTCCTCAACGAATCCAACACGTCCTTATACGGTCAATACCATAGACGAGCATTTAGATATGCTCATGGTTTGTCATCATCTCGATCCCAGTATTGCTGAAGATGTGGCATTTGCAGAGTCGCGGATTCGTCGAGAAACCATTGCTGCTGAGGATATCTTGCATGATTTGGGGGCATTTTCGATGATTTCGTCCGATTCACAAGCTATGGGGCGCGTGGGGGAAGTCATTATACGGACATGGCAAACAGCGCACAAAATGAAATCACAGCGAGGTCGCTTAAAAGAAGATGCTGTCAATAACGATAATTTTCGCATCAAACGCTATATTGCCAAGTACACCATCAATCCAGCGATTAGTCATGGTATTTCACACGAAGTGGGTTCTGTAGAAGTTGGTAAATTAGCGGATTTAGTGCTTTGGCATCCGGCTTTTTTTGCCGTAAAACCCAGTTTAGTGCTCAAAGGGGGTTTTATTGCCACGGCGCCTATGGGGGATCCTAGCGCTTCAATTCCAACACCGCAACCTGTGCATTATCGCCCGATGTTTGGTGCATTTGGGCGCGTTGCATCGACAAGTTCGATGTTTTTCTTGCCTAATATCGCTATTCAAGAAGGCGTACCAGAACGTCTTGCACTCAAAAAACGCATTGGCGTTGTGGCGAATACACGCACGATTGGAAAAAAACATTTAGTGCATAATGATTATCAACCCAACATCGAAGTGGATGCTCAGACGTTAGCGGTTCGCGCCGATGGTTTATTACTGGTTTGTGAACCTGCTGATGTGTTGCCTTTTACGCAACGCTATTTCTTATTCTAAATGGTCAAGATGAGATGATATTAAAACTCACAGAAGTGACGGCGCAAGCAGGTGATTGTGATGACGAAGTCACACTGACGTACGAAGCGCGGCAAAAATCGCGTCTACGTAGTCAAACTGACAGTGGCAAAGAGATTGGTTTATTTCTCCCTCGCGGGAAGGTATTGCGCCATGGCTTTATTTTAACTGGCTCAGATAATTACCGTATCCGAGTCAAATCTGCATCAGAGCATTTATCTGTTGTACGCACACAAGATGCGTGGCAATTTGCCCGTGCCTGTTATCACTTAGGCAATCGTCATGTGCCGTTACAAATTTTGGAGGGTGAATTACGTTTTTTAACGGATTATGTACTTGATCAGATGATTGAAGGATTAGGCTTGCCTGTGTGCCATGCGTTTTTGCCTTTTGAACCAGAGCAGGGTGCTTATCATAGCCATGGTCACTGATATCGCGCTTTTACGTTTGCTGCAACTTATCAGTCCTAGTTTGCCTATTGGTATGTATTGTTACTCTCAAGGCATTGAAATGGCTGTAGAAGAGGGTTTATGCACCAATGAAACACAAACCAGTGAATGGATTGAAGGCGTGATGGCACGCTGTCTTGCGTGTGTAGACTTACCTGTGTTTATTCGACTCTACAGCGCTTGGGAGAAGGATGATAATGAACAAATTATCCATTGGAGTCGTATTTTAACGGCCAGTCGAGAAACAGCAGAACTCCGCGCTGAAGATAGGCAAACGGGACAGGCACTAGCAAGATTGCTTTATTCACTTGAGATTGAAAAAAGTGAAATTTGGATGCGTAGTACGGAGGCAACGTTAGTCAATATGTTTGCGTTAGCATCCGTTGCTTGGGGTGTTCCTGTGCGTGAAGCAGCAATAGGTTATTTGTGGAGTTGGTTAGAAAATCAAGTGCTATGTGCAGTAAAGTTAGTGCCATTAGGTCAAGTTTCAGGGCAAAGATTATTAGTTCAACTCGCTGAGAGTATTCCTGAATTAGTCGCGCGTTCATTTGTTATCAATGATGAGGATATTGGTGGTAGCACATTTGGTTTTGCCTTAATGAGCAGTCGACATGAAAGGCAATATTCACGGTTATTTCGTTCTTAAACATATAACAATTTTATTAAAGAGAATTTATGAATACAAAAAAACACGTTTTACGTTTAGGTGTTGGTGGGCCTGTTGGGTCAGGAAAAACGGCTTTAATTGATGCGCTATGTAAAACAATGCGCAATGATTTTGAAATCGCTGTTGTGACCAATGATATTTATACTAAGGAAGATCAACAGTTTTTGATTCGTAGTGAAGCGCTGCCTCAAGAGCGTATAATCGGTGTTGAAACGGGTGGATGTCCACACACGGCTATTCGTGAAGACGCATCAATGAATCTTGCCGCAGTAGACGAGTTAATTTCTCGTTTTGATTCCCTAGATTTTATTATAGTGGAAAGTGGTGGCGATAATTTGAGCGCGACATTTAGTCCAGAATTGGCTGATTTTACCCTATATGTTATTGATGTCTCTGCTGGTGATAAAATTCCGCGTAAAGGAGGCCCAGGAATTACGCGTTCAGATTTGCTTATTATTAATAAAATAGATTTAGCTCCTCATGTTGGTGCATCTCTTGAGGTGATGGAGCATGATGCAAAAAAAATGCGTGGTGAAAGACCTTTTGTGTTTACCAATTTAAAAACAAAACAAGGATTAAATGAAGTTGTCTCCTTTATTGTTTTTGCAGGTATGTTAACTTAGTAAAATAAAGCATTCCTTGCTTGCAACAAGGAATGCGAATAATGAAGATGCTTTATGTGTCTATTTNNATAGATAATAATTGTATTTTTTGCCAAATGATAGGCAGATATTTACATATTAACGCGTAGCTGTTAGATAAAATAAGTAGGATATAGCGACTGGCACAAATACGGATTTTATGCAGCTTTTCTCTTTGCATTGGCGACAGCGGTAGAGTCCATTGTTCTTGCCACATTTGATACAAACTCATCAAAATTTGCGCTCCCATAGAAATCCCCATCAGTGCTCCAGAGAGTACTACCACATACGCAAAACTAGGATGACTTCGCGTGATAAACCATGAGAGTGTATCAATTAACATGGACAAGAATGGAATAACAATAATAATGCGTTTTAGAGAGGTACTCATATCACAGTAGATAAATATACGACCAACAAAAAGCAAAATAAACGCAATACCAAATAAATGAATATGTGACACTTTCACCAGTCCAGGAAGCGGTGCTGCTTTTGATGACGCAACCTCCATTACGCCCTCATAATTTGTAAGATCAGGTAAACTGGGATTTATTTGTGGAGAATGACACAATACACAATCTCGATCTAAAATGGG
>DPKY01000193.1:10696-11202 GCA_003542275.1 Methylococcaceae bacterium
GCCATTAATTGCTGATCCAAGGCGTGTTTGTTCTTGGGAACCATAGTAGGCAATCATCACATCTTCTATTGACATACCCGCTTTGCCATCACGCATCTGATGTGTGTAATACATATGCGTGAGCGCAAAAAGATACCCAATACCAATAGTAACTAAAAAAAGTGAATACAACATTTTTTCACTCACAGAGATATCACTAAATCGTAAACAACGTTTTTCCATGACAATCACCCATACTATATATAACGAATGATATTTAATCAGCAAAGTTTATACCAAAAAAAATCCAAGAATTTTTTAGAAACAACGCCATTTTATGTTTATGTTTTAGATATTTTAGTTGAAATGATGCACTAAAAAATAGCATAGCATCCTTAATGATGCACCATTCTTGTGCAATTTATATTTGTAAAATAAATTTATGTTTGCCCATTTTAAAAAAAATATATTGAATTAACGAGCAGTTCAAAGAAAAAGTACCAAAATGGTGCGCACTGTAAAAACTC
>DPKY01000235.1 GCA_003542275.1 Methylococcaceae bacterium
GCCTATTCATATTTGTGGCACGCAATACACGCCTTTTTCTAAGTTACAAGGCCTCGTGCGCCTGCGGTGGTTTCCGAAAATTACCTTGCATATTCTCCCCCCCACGCATATCGAGGCAAGAAAAGAATTAACGGGCAAAAATCGCCGAAAATACAGCGGTCATGTACTGGCGGATTTAATGGCGGATATGCAATTTAGTGCCAGTAAAACCCAACAAACGCTCTTTTCTAGCTTGCTTGATGCACGAGCTATTCACGGTGGTGGGCATCTTGTTGCAGAAGATTTGGAGCGCCAACCGCTCTCCTATGACGTGCTCATCTCGCGCAGTCTTATTATTGGCCATGCGCTCACCGCCATAACAAGTGCAAATGAACACGTTGGCCTCTTGCTACCTAATTCAAGTAAAACGCTCTGCGTACTGCTAGGTTTATCGGTTCATCAGCGCGTGCCGGCGATGCTGAATTATTCCACTGGCGCCGGCGCGATGATAGCGGCGTGCGAGGTGGCGCACGTCAAAACCGTGTTAACTTCACGACGGTTTATTGACCTAGCGCACTTAGAAAATGACCTTGCGCACTTAGCGACGCGAGTTCATGTGATGTATTTAGAAGATATCGCCACGCAAATCACCCTAAAAGATAAATTGCGCGGGATTTGGCAAAGTCAAACCGCTCGCTTTTGGTATAAAAACAACCATAACGCCCATGCACCAGCGGTGATTTTATTTACGTCCGGCTCGGAAGGTACGCCTAAGGGTGTCGTATTATCCCATCGCAATATCTTAGCAAATCATCAACAAGTGGCCGCGCGAATTAACTTTACACAAAAAGACGTCGTGTTGAATTTTCTACCGATGTTTCATTCCTTTGGCTTTACCATCGGCACGCTCCTACCTGTGCTCAACGGTATGAAAACATTTTTTTATCCGACGCCGCTCCACTTTAGTATTATTCCTGAGATGGCGTATGAAACAAGCGCGACCATTATGTTTGGGACAAATACGTTTTTATCCGCTTACGGTAAAAAAGCGCATCCTTATGATTTTTATAGTTTACGCTATGTCATTGCCGGCGCTGAAAAATTGCAAGCAAGCACGCGCGAACTCTGGCAAGATAAATTTGGCCTTCGTATTTTAGAAGGTTATGGCGCAACCGAAACCGCACCGGTTGTCAGCGTTAATACGCCAATGGATTATAAACTGGGCACGGTTGGACGTTTACTGCCTCATCTTGATTATCGTTTAGAACCTGTTGAAGGCATTGAAGAAGGGGGGCGTCTTCACGTTTTTGGCCCCAATATTATGCAAGGCTATCTACTTGCTGGCAGCGAGGGAGTCTTGCAACCCACCGCATCCCTTTACGGCAAAGGCTGGTATGACACGGGCGATATTGTACATATTGATGACGATGGTTTTTTGAGTATTCGCGGTCGTAGCAAGCGTTTTGCTAAAGTAGGCGGTGAGATGGTATCACTCACGCTTGTTGAGCAACTGGCCATGAAAACATGGGAAAACGCCAGTCATGGCGCAATTAGCTTACCCGATACCAAAAAAGGCGAGCAAATTATTTTGATTACGACACACAAAAACGCTACGCTCGGTGAACTCGCCCGCGCCTCAACAGGCGTTGCCGCGATTTATTTACCCAAAAAAATCCTCTTTATTGATGCCATTCCTCTGATGGCAACAGGTAAAACAGACTACGTTGCGCTAACAAACTGGGTTAGCGCACAAAACGATAAGTAAAAAAGAATAAAAGGATCCCTTCTCATGAAAATAGTAGTTACCGGCGCCGCAGGCTTTATTGGCGCGGCGCTGAGCCGCCATCTGCTTGAGCGCGGCGATTGGGTCGTTGGCGTAGACAATTTGAATGATTATTACGATGTAAACTTAAAAAAAGCGCGTTTAGCACGTTTGGGAGCGCATCCACACTTTCGCTTCATTGAATGTGATATCGCTAGTCATGAAGCCATTGACGCGCTACTGGCCAAAGAAAATGTGCAACAAGTCGTGCACCTCGCTGCGCAAGCGGGTGTACGCTATTCGATTACGCACCCACACGTTTACGGCCAATCCAATTTGGTTGGGTTTTTATCTATTTTAGAAGGCTGCCGCCAGCACGACGTTGCGCATTTGATTTACGCCTCGTCTAGTTCGGTTTATGGCGCAAACACAAAACTGCCTTTTTCCACACACGACAATGTTGACCATCCCGTCTCCTTATACGCAGCCACGAAAAAAGCCAACGAACTCATGGCGCATAGCTATTCGCATTTGTATGGTTTTGCGACAACGGGCCTGCGTTTTTTTACCGTTTATGGCGAGTGGGGGCGCCCAGATATGTCACCGTTTATCTTTACGCGCCAAATTTTGGCCAATCAACCCATTGATTTATTTAATTACGGCAACCATCAGCGTGATTTTACTTATATTGATGATATTGTCGAAGGTCTTGTGCGTGTTTTAGATACGCCCCCAACGCAAACCTATCGACTCTACAATATCGGCAATAGTCAGCCCGAACCCCTGCTCACGTTTGTTGAAACACTCGAAAAACATCTCGGCAAAACAGCAGTGAAAAATCTCTTGCCTATGCAAGCGGGCGACGTGCAAGACACTTACGCCGATATGCAAGCCATGCAAAACGATTTTCATTATGCCCCACACACCTCACTTGATGAAGGACTTGAAAAATTTGTACGCTGGTACAGAACCTTTTATGGTGTCTAGGCCCCTGAATTTATCGCTTTTTACACAGGGCATTGAACCCGCTGGGCAATTCATAGATAATGACGCCGTTTTAACGTAATTTTTCGCTTATTTTTAACTTATTTCCTCTTAGCCGTATATGCAAATTACTCTGCTCAACGCAAAACTCCATCGCGCAAGCGTCACGCATTCTGAACTGGGTTATGAAGGTTCATGTGCCATTGATAGTGACATCCTTGATTTAGCAGGCATTCGAGAATACGAACAGATTCAAATTTACAATGTCAACAATGGTGAGCGCTTTACAACGTATGCCATTCGCGCTCAAGCCGGTTCCAAAACGTTTTCTGTCAACGGTGCTGCAGCAAGACGGGCGTGTGTAGGTGATTTGCTCATTATTTGCACTTATGCGCAGTTTTCTGCACAAGAAGCCAGCGACCACCACCCCACTTTAGTGTATTTTGATGCGCACAATCACGTCATCAAAACCGCCACGCAAATTCCTGTTCAAATTTAATCCTCGCCACCCATGACGGTAGCATTGTATTTAGACAGCCCTGAGGCAACAGAAAAAGTGGGCGCCGCGTTGTTGGCGTTATTGCCTGAGAAAGCACTCGTTTTTTTACATGGCGAGTTGGGGGCGGGAAAAACAACACTGGTGCGCGGCTTATTGCGTCAGGCGGGCGTTAGTGGCGCGATCAAAAGCCCTACTTACACGGTGATTGAAGAGTATCAAGGGGCAGAGCGAAAAGTGTTTCATTTTGATTTGTACCGCCTGGCCGACCCACAAGAACTTGAATGGCTCGGTATTGATGATTATTTAGCGCAATTAGCACTTTGTTTAATAGAGTGGCCATGCAAAGGAAAAGGGATTTTGCCGCCTGCTGATGTGCATATAACGCTTAACCATCAAAAAGATGGGAGATTCTTACAAATTAGCGGGGTAAATATCCCGAATAATTTTTCAATATGAATGTGTAAAAACAATAACATACTGGTATAATCTAAACCATATTATTACTTCGTAGGACAGGGTATGCGTTGTTATTTGAAATTAGTCAGTATTTTGTTAAGCTTGCATGGTGGTATGTCGCTAGCACAGGCCCAAGAGGCTATACAAGTGAATTCACTGCGTTATTGGAGCACCCCAGACCAATCCCGCATCGTTTTTGATGTCACGGCATCTGCCAGCCAGAATAAAATACAATTTTTTGATAATCCCTCACGCCTTGTTATTGATTTACCCAACGCCGTTGCCAAAAAATCCCTTGAACAACCGCCCGCTTCCCACCCCCTATTCTCCAGTATTCGTGTTGGTATGCGAAATGATAGTGATTTACGCATCGTTGTTGACTTAAAAAAACCGCTGTCAGCAAAAACCACCACGCTAAGAACGGATAGTTTAGGAAGCAATCGCTTTGTTGTGGAGTTTCTCGACAAGGGCATTAGCACCCAAATAGCCAAAACCGAACCTAAAATCGAAAAAGTAGACGGTGACGCTAAAGCGGCCACGAAATCAGCGATGCCTACGTCTGCTGTAATACCCATTGTCGAAAAAGCACCACCCAAATCCATCGTATCGCCTGTCGCTAAAGCGCCTGCGATTATCGACAGCGAAAGCAAAANNACCAAACTCGTTGAAGTACAAAACACTCCAGCCATCAAAAAGAAAGAACAAAAAACGTTTATTGTCGCCATTGACGCCGGTCATGGAGGCAATGACTCGGGAGCGCAAGGGCCAAACGGTACCTATGAGAAAGATGTTGTTTTTTCTATTGCCAAAAAACTTGAAGCACTGGTCAATGCCCAGAATGGAATGAAAGCCGTGATGGTGCGACAAGGGGATTATTATGTGGGCCTGCGCAAACGCATGGACATTGCCCGCGCGGCCAAAGCGGACGTCTTTATCTCCGTTCATGCTGACGCGATTAAAGATGCGGGCGTGAAAGGCGCTTCGGTGTACGCGCTCTCCACCAGTGGCGCGAGCAGTGAATCGGCCTATTGGCACGCACACAGTGAAAATGCCGCTGATTTAGTGGAAGGCGAGCAACTCAATGATGAAGAAAATTCGCTCACGAATGTACTGTTGGATTTATCACAA
>DPKY01000093.1 GCA_003542275.1 Methylococcaceae bacterium
CTTATTGTGTCGTTTTTGGGTGGATCACAATTATGCGTGTCAGGCCCTGCAGCGGGCTTGACGGTGATTGTTTTTTCTATCATCGAAAAACTAGGAAGCTTTCAAGGTCTATTGGTAGCGGTGATTTTAGCGGGTATCATTCAACTTGCACTGGGTTACCTACGCGCAGGCATTATTGGCGCTTTTTTTCCTTCTGCTGTCATTGAAGGGATGCTTGCGGCGATTGGCTTGATTTTGATTATTAAACAAACGCCGCACGCAACAGGCTATCATGCCAGCTATGAGGGCGATGAGAGCTATATGCAAGAAACGGCTACCTCCAGTTTTCATGAATTAGTGGAATCCATCTCACACAATATATCGCATGGCTCAGTAGTGATTAGTGGCGTCGCATTGTTGATTTTAATTGTTTGGAATTTACCTTTTTTTAAAAAATATGCGTTTTTTCGGCTTGTCCCTGCCGCGCTTATCGCCGTGATATGGGGCATTGCCTATAATCAATACACCACGCATTTTGCACCCTCATGGGCGGTGAGTGCGCAACATTTGGTAAATTTACCCACCATAAAAAGCCCCTCAGAGTTGTTTAATTATTTTGTATTTCCAGATTTCTCCTATCTCACAAAAGCAGACACTTACACCTCAGCAATCACTATTGCCATTATCGCCAGCCTTGAAACGCTGTTAAGTTTAGAAGCGACCGACAAACTCGACCCGCTCAAACGCATTGCGCCCACTAACCGTGAACTCAAAGCGCAGGGCGTAGGCAATATCGTGAGCGGTCTTTTAGGCGGCTTGCCTATGACGGCCGTTATCGTGCGAAGTGCGGCCAATATCAACGCGGGTGGCCGCACACAACTGTCTTGTTTTATGCACGGTCTTTGGCTACTGCTGAGTATTTTATTTATTGCGGAATTTTTAAATACCATTCCTCTTGCCTGTTTATCGGCCATTTTGCTGCACACAGGCTATAAATTAGCCAATCCTTTGGTGTTTAAACATTTCTATAAAAAAGGCGCGAGTCAATTTTTGCCCTTTATTATTACTATCTCAGCCATTCTCGCAACCGATTTGCTTGAAGGCATGGCTATTGGCATGGCCTTTGGTATTTTCTTTGTGATTAAAGGCAATTATCACGCGGCTATTACGCTTTCAAAGAAAGGGTCACATTATCTCCTCTCTTTTAATAAAGACGTGTCATTTCTCAATAAAGCCGTGTTGCGTAAATTTATTTTGAGCATTGAAGAAAATAGCTTCGTTACCATCGATACCACGCGAGCGAAATTTATTGACCACGATATTATGGAAACCATTGAAGATTTTCTAGCCACCACCCCAGACGATAATATTCGTGTTGAATTTATTGAAATTGGCGGCTATCAGCGTTTTTCAGGTATCGGTGAAAAACATACATAAAAATAGACGTAGGAAAACGCACCCATGATTGATTTAAAAACCATGCACTATGACATTCCTGCAGGAATTGCCATTTTCTTCATTGCCATTCCCCTGTCACTAGGCATTGCCTTAGCGTGTGGTGCACCGTTGTATTCGGGGCTGATTGCCAGTATTGTTGGCGGCATATTAGTTGCGCCGTTGAGTGGCTCGGCGCTTGGCGTGAGTGGCGCGGCGGCGGGGCTAGTCATTATTATGCTCAGTAGCATTGAGTCTTTAGGATTTAGCGCTTTTTTGTTGACGGTGTTTGTTGCCGGTGTCATGCAGATTTTAATGGGCCTTGCAAGAATGGGCTCAATTGCGCATTATTTCCCAACGTCAGTGATTAAAGGGATGTTATCGGGGATTGGCGCGATTATTTTCATCAAGCAAATCCCACACGCCGTGGGCTATGACAGCGATTATGAAGGTGATTTATCTTTTTTTCAGTCAGATAATTATTCTTCGTTTTCTGAATTAACGCATATGTTTGAGTCGTTCTCGCCCACGGGAACGGCCATTGCGGTGGTGTCGCTAATTATTTTGATGCTCTGGGAGCAACCTAAACTTAAAACAACCCGTTTTTTTCAATCGCTACATGGAACGTTAATTGTGGTGGTGGTTGGGATTTTGCTTAACGCATTTCTTCGCACTTATTTTCCGCATCTTGCGCTCAAAGAGGCGCATCTTGTGTCTTTGCCCGTTGCACAAACCATGGGCGATTTATTTGCACAAATGCACAGCCCCGATTTTTCTCAATTAGCCAATCCTATTGTCTACACTAGCGCCATGACACTTGCGTTTGTGGCCAGTTTGGAAACCTTGCTGGCGGTGGAAGCAGTGGATCGCCTTGATGTGTATCGACGTATTACACCAACGAATAGAGAGTTAATCGTACAAGGCATTGGCAATATCACCTCAAGTTTATTTGGTGGCCTGCCCATGACGCAAGTGATTATTCGTAGTTCTATTAGTATTCAAACAGGCGCACAAACCAAAGCCGCTAGTTTTGTCTCGGGGATTCTTTTGCTGTTGACGGTATTTTTAATTCCAGAATGGTTCAATAAAATTCCATTGGCAAGTTTAGCGAGTATTTTATTGGTCACGAGCTGTAAACTGATGCGCCCTAAAATTCTTTTGAAAATGTATCATTCAGGCATTTATCATTTTCTGCCTTTTTGTGCGACCATTTTAGGGTTACTGTTTACCGATTTCCTCACCGGCATTTTTATTGGGCTTGCCTGCGCATTAGTGTCTGTGGTGGTTGAAAATTATAAAAGTGCGCTCTATTTTCGAGAAACGCACATTGGCAATAAAATTATTTTTCGGCTGTCTGAAAACGTCTCGTTTTTAAACAAAGCGAATTTGAAAAAAACCTTTGATCAGCTACCCAAAAATGCGGAAGTCATTATTGATGCCACGCGCTCAACGTATTTAGATTATGATGTTTTTGAAGTGATTTCTGATTTTCAAAAAGAAGCGCCTCTTAAAAATATTCAATTAACGCTACAAAATGTACGCGGTTTTGGCATATTAGCGCCTGTGAAAAATGTGAAAGCGCAAACCTATGAAAGTCAACAAGCGCTAACGCCCGCGCAAGTGCTCTGTTTACTTAAAGAAGGCAATGCGCATTTTATGAATAATCTGAAAGTGAATCGCAACCTCTTTGAGCAAATTAACGATACGCAAGATAATCAATTTCCGATGGCCATTATTTTAAGCTGCATGGATTCGCGTACCTCAGTGGAATTGATTTTTGACCAAGGTCTTGGAGATGTATTTAGTACNNCGGTGGAGTTGATTTTTGACCAAGGTTTGGGTGATGTCTTTAGTACTCGCGTTGCGGGGAATATCGTCAATGATGATATTTTAGGCAGTATGGAATATGCTTGCTCGGTGGCGGGCTCAAAACTGATTGTCATTTTAGGGCATACACATTGCGGGGCGATTAAGGGGGCGTGTGCAGAGGTAAAACTTGATCATTTGACGGGGCTACTTGAAAAAATTCATCCTGCAGTGGAATGTGTTTGCACGCAGCATCATGTGACGCACATTGGCCACGATGCGGTACTCATTCAAGCCGTATCAGAGAAAAATGTAATGTTGATGGTTGAGCAGGTCAAGCAACGCAGCCCGTTGCTAAATAATTTATATCAACAGGGTAAAATTGATATTGTGGGCGGTATGTATGATATTGAAACGGGGCGGGTTTCGTTTTATGACGCGAAAATGTCACCTCAAATTTAACCTATCGCAACATACTTTTCTTGCGTCATTGTGTTAACC
>DPKY01000131.1 GCA_003542275.1 Methylococcaceae bacterium
CTCCTTGGTTTTGACGTGGTGTTTTCTGAAGAAAATGCCCGAGATAGCGTCGAAACACTCGAAAAGCTCGCAAAAAACCCATTACAAAACGATCCGCAGTTCCTTTCTGCATTCAAACAAATTCGCCCAACGCTTTTGTATGACGATACATTTAGCCAAAGTTTGCAAAATCGTCCCGTTGTTTTAGGCTATTTTTTTAGCCACCATGTAGAACAAAACAATGAAATAGGCACCCTTCCCGCGCCGTTATCCGATGGCAATCAAGCCTTTACTCACGGTTTGTTTCAAGCAAAAAGTTATATCGCCAATTTACCCACACTCCAAAACGCTGCCCGCACAGCGGGGTATTTGAACAATGCCAATGTCGATGGCGATGGCGTCTATCGCAGACTCCCCATCATCACGCGCTATCAAAATCAACTCTACAGCACACTCGCCCTCTCACTGTTTTATCAGCTACTCAACGCCCCGCCCGTGACGTTCATTACCAGCAATGAATATGGTGATGAACGCTTAGAAGCACTTTCGCTGGCGGGTTTTACCATTCCAGTTGATGACAGCGGTAATTTGCTTGTGTCGTTTCGTGGAAAACAAGGCAGTTTTCGCTATGTGTCGGTGACCGATGTCCTCAATGGCAAAACAGAACTCGCTGAACTCAAAGATAAAATTGTTATTCTTGGTACCTCTGCGGCAGGATTGCTCGATTTACGCGCCACGCCCGTACAAAATATTTATGCTGGGGTAGAAATTCATGCCAATGTTTTAAGCGCCCTACTTGATCAATCCATTAAATCACGCCCAACCTATATTGTTGCCGTTGAATTGGTTGAATTAGGTGTACTCTTTCTTTTTTCTGTGTTCATTTTTCCGCGCTTAAGTGTTGTTGCCGCGATGGGCGTATTTTTAGCCGTGAGTGGCGCAATGATTGGGCTGAATTTCACGCTCTGGTCCGTCAATCATCTCGATACCCATCTCGCCACGCCGTTGATTTTATTTTCACTGCTCTACAGCACACAGCTGTTTTTTGGCTATTTCTTTGAAAATCGTAAGAAAAAACAATTAGGGATGATTTTTGGTCAATACATTCCCAAAGAATTGGTCGATGAAATGAGCAACGCTGACGAGGAATTTACCTTAAAAGGGGAAAATCGTGAAATGACGGTGTTTTTCTCGGATGTACGCGGTTTTACCACCATTTCAGAATCGCTTGATGCGGCAGAATTGTGTGATTTAATCAACGCCATTCTCACGCCCGTCACGCGCATTATTCATGAAAATAAGGGGACGATTGATAAATATATTGGTGACGCTATCATGGCGTTTTGGGGCGCACCACAGCATACCGATAAACACGCATACCGCGCCGTGAAAGCGGGTCTGCGTGTGATTGCTGAATTTGACACAATCAATGCAAACTTTAAATTAAAAAACTGGCCTGAGGTGGATTTGGGCGTGGGACTCAACACGGGGGAGATGGTTGTTGGCAATATGGGCTCGGAATTTCGTATTGCCTACACGGTCATGGGCGACACGGTCAATTTAGGCTCGCGTCTTGAAGGACTCACCAAACAATATGGCGTCAAAATGATTGTCAGTGAATCCACGCGTGCGGCGGCCCCTGAATTTGCTTATCGTGAACTGGATTGGGTGCGCGTAAAAGGCAAAAATAAACCTATCAAAATCTACGAACCTATCGATGAACACGCGCGTTTGAGTATACAGCAAAAAGATATTCTCGACACCGTTCATCATGCCATTGATTTTTATCGTGAGCAAAGGTGGGATAACGCATGGTCTCTCTTTATGCAATTACATCACGCAAACCCAGACGATAAACTCTACAACATCTATTTAGAGCGTATTGCCTATTTTAAAGCACATCCTCCCGAACCCAACTGGGATGGCACATTTACGCATACCAGCAAATAATCAGGCTTAACGCGCCTTAACGTGCCGCTGACGGCGTGCCTCATAGAGTAGCACGCCCGTGGCCACCGATAAGTTCAAACTCTCCACCGTACCTCGCATTGGCAATTTAACCAGCACATCACATTGCTCTCGTGTGAGGCGGCGCATCCCTTTTTCTTCCGCGCCAATCACCAGCGCCATTGGCACCGTAAAATCACTGTCATAAAGCGTGTGTGCCGCTTCGCCCGCCGCGCCAATCACCCAAATACCTTCGGTTTTTAACCATCGTAGTGTACGCGCAAGATTGGTCACCATATAAACAGGCACCGTTTCTGCTGCGCCGCTGGCCACTTTGCACACTGTTGGTGTAATACCCACCGCATTGTCTTTTGTAATAATAATACCATCAACACCCGTTGCATCAGCGCTACGCAAACACGCGCCTAAGTTATGAGGGTCTTGGACGTTATCTAACACCAAAAACAAAGCAGTGTGCTCTAAGGCTTCAACAGCCGTTTTAAGGTCGTTTTCAGAAAGCGTTTGCGGCAACGCGACCTCTAGCACCACCCCTTGGTGATTCATATTCTCCGCCAGTTTATCGAGTTTTTTACGCTCGACTTTTTCAATAGGAATCGCCAAGGTTACCAGCGTTTCTAGTAACGTTTCTAAACGCTTATCATGACGCTCACCGTCCACCCATGCGCGTGCAATTTTTTGGGGTGAATACAGCAACGCAGACTGCGCCGAATGTAACCCCACTACGGTTGTTAGTTTCATAAATTACTCTTTTTTAGCGGGTGCCGCCGCAATAGGCAATAGCGGAATATGGTATTGTCCTAAAATAGCGGCAATGTCCNNCTATTGCCCTAGAATTGCCGCAATGTCCGTTGCTTTTTCTGCAATCAATGTATTGAGCATCGCTTGACGCGCTTTGTCGCCACGTCGAACCCCCATTGCCATCTGATAATCAAATTTAATGCCTGCTTCGGAGTGCATCTCAATGACATGGTAAGCGTCTGGATTTTGCGCAATAACATGACCGGCTAAAACGCCCCAAAGCATCACCATATCAATTTTTTTCGCTTTAAAATCTTGGTCAATTTGCATGGCGACGTTATGCTGCCCGTCACCGGTCATACTTTGTTCGGGAATACCTTGCTCAAGTAAATCATATTTTTGCAGCCAATCGGTGCCTGGCCCACGATCGAACATAGCAATTTTGAGTTTTGTTCTCTGCGTAGGGGGAAGTTGTGCGAGTTGCTGAGGCGTTTGAATACTGTCCCATCCACGTCCTTTCGCAATCAACAAGACATACGTTGAATGGTAGTAAGGTTGCGTGGTGAGCACCATATCACTCCCTTCAGGCATTCCCATGACAACATCACACTTAAATTCTTTACTTTCCACCGCCGTCTCATCCACAAACGCATTGAGTGAATTGCGCAAAAAACCAATACGCTGAGGCAACCAAAAATAGTCAAGCTCTTGCCCTAACGCATTCGCAAACAATGCGGCAATTTTATTTTCAAACCCGGTTTGCTCTTTATTGGAATACGGCGGATTGAGGGGGTCAGCGCAGACTTTAAATTTATCTGCCTGCGCGACCAGGGTACTCACGCTCAAGACAGCGCCAAGCATAGCAGAAGCGATTTTCATGAAAAGATCCCTAAAATAAATGAAATAAAAAAGCCCTAACCAACGCATTGGCTAGGGCTTTTGAACCGATTAAAATTCGCTAACAGCGAAATTTTGATTAGTTAGGTAATGCAAAAACAGTTAAGGTACCACCTAATTTGGTGAATGAACTTAAACTTCTGTATGCACCTACAGCACCTAAACCTTCAGAGTTGGTGCTTGCTTCACCGTTATCAAGGCCAGCGGCAATACCAATACCTGCCCAGCCACCAATACCTGAGAGCACACCAACGTATTGTTTACCGTTGTATTCCCATGTGTTGACGTTACCGATAATGCCTGATGGGGTTTTGAATTTGTACAATTCTTTACCTGTTTTCGCATCAACCGCTTTCAAGTAACCTTCCAGTGTACCGTAGAATACCACGCCACCTGCTGTTGCCACTGAACCCGACCAGACAGAGAATTGCTCTTTGTTAGACCAAGCAATTTTACCGGTTTTCGCGTCATAGGCGGTGAATTGACCAAGGTTTGTTGAACCGTCTGGTTGACCTGTTAAGACGTCAGCGCCTGCAGGTTCCATGGTAAGTGTCGCACCAACATAAGGCTGGCCTGCAGTATAAGCCACTTCAAATGGTTCATAGTCCATGCACAAGTGGTTGCCTGAGATGTAGAACAAGCCAGTTTGTGGAGAGTAAGAAACAGGTTGTTGGTTTTTAGAACCTAACGCAGCTGGGCAAACGCCTTTTGTATTGACGTCTTCACCGTTTTGCTCTGTTGAGTATTTAGACACCACTTGTGGACGACCTGATTTCATGTCAACGTGCGTTGCCCAGTTAACAGATTTGTCGAATTTTTCAGCAACCAACAATTCACCTGTTTCACGGTCTAACGTATAGCCAAAGCCGTTACGGTCAAAGTGAACGATGGTTTTGTGCATTTTGCCTTTGACTTCTTGGTCAACCAAAACGGTTTCGTTGATACCGTCAAAGTCCCATTCGTCGTGTGGCGTCATTTGGTAAACCCATTTCACTTCCCCCGTGTCCGCATCACGCGCCCACAAAGACATCGACCATTTGTTGTCGCCTGGACGTTGTACTGGGTTCCATGTTGAGGGGTTGCCTGAACCGTAGTACACCAAGTTCAATTTTGGATCATAAGAGTACCAGCCCCATGTGGTACCGCCACCAATTTTCCATTGGTCGCCTTTCCATGTGCTTGTACTCGAATTTTCACCAACAACTTGAACGCTACCGTCTTTCCAAGAAGTTGTTTTTTTCGCGTTGATTAAAGTATCTTTATCTGGGCCCATGCTGTAGCCTTTCCAAGCTAACTTGCCGGTGTTGATGTCATAAGCGGCCAAGAAACCACGCACACCAAACTCACCACCTGAAATACCCGTTAACACTTTATCTTTTACAACCAAAGGTGCTTGCGTGTTGGTCATACCCAATTTTGGATCACCGTTTTGAACGCTCCACACTCTTTTACCGGTTTTGGCGTCTAGCGCTGTTAACACGGTATCAGATTGTTGTAAGAAAATTTTGCCATCGCCATACGCCAAGCCACGGTTTACCGTGTCGCAGCACATCACAGGAATCGTCACGTCCGCGTCTTGCGTTGGCGTGAATTCCCAGATGACAGATTGGGTGTTTTGATCGATAGCATAAACTGTGTTGGGGAATGGCGTGTGAATGTAGAGCACACCATTAACCACTAAAGGCCCGCCTTCATGACCGCGTAAAACGCCTGTTGAAAAAGACCAAGCGGGTTGCAAATTTTTAACGTTATCCGTTGTGATTTGGTTTAGTTTACTAAAACGTGTACCAGCATAATCACCACCCCATGTTGCCCAGTTCGCAGGGTTTTGAGTGAGTTTTTCAAGGTCAGCATTCGCCGACGCAACCGCAGGGGCCGCTAACGCCGCAGCGATGCTCGATGAAAGTAAAAAGCTTTTTAAAAATTTCTTCATTAGGTTCTCCTGGATATTCTGTTACATGACAGAACAGTAATTATATTTACAACTAACGTTAGTTCTAAGAGCGCTTTAATCAAAATTGTCATCATAGAGAGCGACTCTGGAGATGTAAATTTAACGATTTTAACTAAAATGTCAACTTTAAAAAAATCGGTTGATGAATTTCCTTCCGAATTGATAGGCAAAAAAAATCGGCTCATGCCCCTGTGCCCTCGCTTCACAAGAATAAGTGATAAGTCGTGTATGTCATCCACACTGCACCATTCAAAATACACAAATCATCAAGTAAAATATTTTTTTTATGGAATTCATAAGGATTCTGAAGTATTATAAATACTCAATTTGTGCTAACTATTTAGCACAACTTTAAAAAACTATAAACAGGAGAGTGCTCATGGGCGCAATTTTAGACGTTACCGAAATGTTAAAAACACCCGCTGGTGCAACAATTGGTCTTGCCGTTGTTGTGGTAGGTTACTTCTTTGTGAAGTGGGTTTTCGCAGCACATCCAGACGATCACGAGTAATTAAGCGACAGTTTTTGTCCTTAATTATTTTCAAAAGGTCGCAACAAGAGATTGTTGTGGCCTTTTTTTATTCCTAAAATTTACCGTTAAACGCGCACGCTATTTGCAATGATCACACGCCTCTCTAATAAACTGTACGCATTACTAAACAAACAAGTTCCCGCTACCGCACTGGGTCTGTTTCGTTTCAGCTACGGCCTCATTACGCTACAAGAAATTTTTTTTCTTCTTCACTTCAATCACCTAATCTTTGATCCCATTCCCTACCTAGATGTTGAATTTCCCATGATTCCCGCTTTTTTGGGGATATGGGCGCTCATTGCAAGCTGCGTCACGCTAGGTTACAACTACCAACGTGCGGTCACTTGGAATTATTTGCTGTGGATTGTTTTTGTGAATTTCACGCCGATGCAACGTGATTTTGATGGCGGATTTGATACCTTTATGATTGGTGCGGGCTTTTTCTTGCTTTTTATGCCAGCCGATAAAACCTTCTCACTTGACAGTCTGCGCCACAAACTCAACGCGCCTTTTGTCGAAGGCGGCTATCCAAAACCCACGGTATCCGTGCTGGCGTACTATCTGCCACTGATCATTTGTTTGGGCTTTCTCTATTTTGACTCCGCCATTCATAAATTATTTGCCGAGCATTGGCGCAATGGTCTTGGAACATGGCTACCTGCCACGCAACCCTACTACGTTTCCGCCATAGATATGTCGCCACTCCTCAATCAAAAATGGCTACAAAATCTGCTTGGCTACACCATTTTGGTGTTTCAATTTACGTTTGTTTTTTTCTTTTGGCATCGCCATTTGCGTGTCATCTATTTACTGATTGGCATGGGATTACATCTGGGGATTACCTTATCGTTTAATATCTACCCGTTTGGCCTGGGTATGCTGTGCTTTTATTGGCTTATGGTGCCATTTTCGTGGTGGCGGGCGGTGCGCACACTGTTTGTGGCCAAACACCCCACATTAACCGTTTTTTTTGACCAACGCTGCCCGCTATGCAATCGCACCGCCATTGTTTTACACCATCTTGATATTCTCGCGCGTATCGACTTCAAAAATGCCCAGCAACACGCCGCCAACACGCCCGCGCTTGCCACCATCGATAGCGCCAGCTTACTCAAAGACCTCTATGCCGTTGACCAGAGCGGGCAAGTCTTTTGTGGCGTCGATACCTATATCCAAATTCTCAAGCACATGGGCTACCTCCGCTTGGCGGGACTTTTTCTTTCTTTGCCGCTCATCAAAACCATCGCCATTAACCGTTATCGTGCTATTGCAGATAATCGCCAGCGTCTTAGCTGTGATGCAAGCTGTTTGCCTTACCGTAAGTCCAGTATACCCAGCACATGGTACAGCCAATACTTTGAGCAAAATGCCCAGCAGAAACCTAAAGCCATCACACGTAAACTCACTAAAATACTGATTGTCATTTTTCTACTTCAACTCAACAGCACGATTCACTACGGTTTAATTTATCGCTTCAAATTGCATAACCCCACCTTAGCCCCCCTCACGCAGGCCAGCAATATGCTTATTCTATGGTCGCAAACCTTTATTGGCATTGTGCCCCACGCGCTGTATTTGCATGATCATTTTCAAGGCTACAGCCGCATTCTAGCGCTCACCTACACTGACGCACAGGGCCAAGAGCAATGGCTACCTTTTGTGAATCAAGAGGGACGCATGATTGCGCCTAACTGGGGACGGGTACATTCAATGTGGGCAAACATTGCCGTCACACCGCATATTGACAATTTAAGGTTGCAAAAATTTATCATGAAAGTCACGGCATTTTATGGTCATCAACTCGGACTCGATTTAACAAAAACACCCTTTCATATTCAAATGAAAAAAATTAGTGCGCCCGCCCACTGGGTTTACGAGCAACGCAAGCAAAACATGGCAGGAGAATGGACGATTATTGGTGAGGCGCGTTGGCAAACTAAGCAAATTCAAATTCACTTGCCTGATAACATCAATCAACTTTAATTAAATCTACAATAATTAGGCTTTTTATTATTGCATTCAAACAAGAGTTCATGATATAAATTGCCCGTGCTTAGAAATTTGCGCAACAATAATTAAAAAACAACTTGGAGGATTTCAAAAATGAAAAAAGTAATTTCTGTATTAGCTTTAGCGTTAATGATTGTTGGTTTGACAGGTTGCATCGATGGTCAAGACGACAGCAAACAAAAAGTGTCTAGCTCTATTCAACTTTAATTTTTGTTGAAAAAGTTAAGCAGTTTTTATTAACTGTTTAGAGCTTTCAGAAAACCCAGCACTTGTGCTGGGTTTTTTGCGTTTAGGCCGCTAAAAAAAAATAGCTAGGCCTCATGTTGTTTTGGGCACTTAATCTTTAATGCGCCGCTTGGAGAGGCCGCTGCTCTGGGCGAAGAAAGAAACGATGAAGCAAGCAACCGGCAATAAAGCCGCCCAAATGTGCCCACCACGCCACACTCACACTCACCCCCGTAAATAAAAGCGCTTCGGTGGCATTATGTAGCTGGAGGATCACCCACAGCCCCAAAAAAGCAATGGCTGGAATAGGCAATAAAATCAGATAAATAAACGGAATCCAAACAATCACGCGCTCAAGGGGATATAAACAAAAATAAGCCGCCAACACCCCCGCAATCGCCCCTGATGCACCAATAACAGGAATAGCAAGCAATGGCTCAAAATACCATTGCAGTAATGTCGCTAAAGCGCCACACAGAAGATAAAACGCCAAAAAACGCCAACGCCCCATTCTATCTTCAATGTTATCGCCAAAAATCCATAAAAACCACAGATTAAAAAGCAAATGTGACCAATCGTTATGCAAAAATAAATTGCTGATAAACGAAAAACCATAATCAGTTGGTAAACCAAAATCCTGCGCCCAACTCGGATCAGAGTAACGAACGGGCACCATACCAAATAAATTGACCAGCTTATACCCTAGTGCATCGGGCAGAAATTGCATGGAAACAAAAATAAGCGTACACATGGCCATAATGAGCCATGTCATCACAGGACGTGTATAACAAGGTGCTGTATCTCGAATAGGAATCATTGCTTTTCCTCTCAAATTAAGATGTAAAAGGGAAACAACGCCATTCCCCTTTATAGCGTTGGTATCACACGGAGATAGAATGTGAGAGTGGGCAACATCCCTTGCCCTCATGCGTTTCCAAAAAAAGGTTTAAACGTAAGTGAGCCAATCCGTGTACTGGTTAGCACGCCCGTGCACCGCATCAAAATAGAGGGATTGCAGTTTTTCAGTGACCACGCCACGGCGACCAGAGCCAATTTTTCGATTATCCAACTCACGAATAGGCGTCACTTCCGCCGCCGAGCCAGTAAAGAAAGCCTCATCGGCAACGTAAATTTCGTCACGGGTAATGCGTTTTTCAATCACCTCAAAACCTAAATCCCGTGCAATGGTCATCACAGAATCGCGGGTAATACCTTCAAGGGCTGAAGTGGTTTCGGGCGTGTAAATTTTGCCATGGCGAACAATAAACAAATTTTCCGCGCTACCTTCTGCAGCAAAGCCTTCATGGTCAAGCATCAAGGCTTCATCGTAGCCATTTGCACGCGCTTCTTGAAGAGCCAGAATGGAATTGATGTAGTTGCCATTCGCCTTTGCTTTGCACATTGTGCTATTGTGATGATTACGCGTATAGGAGGAAGTGCGAATACGAATGCCTTGCTCAATGCTTTCCGCGCCTAAATACGCCCCCCAAGACCACGCGGCAACCATGACGTGCACTTTTAAATTATCCGCACGCAAGCCCATACCCTCTGAACCTAAAAAGCACATACTGCGAATATAAGCACTGTCCAATTTATTTTTGACCAATGCGTCGCATTGCACTTTATTGAGTTCTTCTTTACTAAAAGGCATCGCCATATTCATAATGTGCGCCGAACGAAACAGTCTGTCTGTGTGCTCTTGCAGACGGAAAATCGCGGTGCCTTGCTGTGCATGATAAGCGCGAATCCCCTCAAAAACGCCTAATCCGTAGTGTAGCGTATGGGTTAGCACGTGCACTTTCGCCTCACGCCAATCCACCCACTCGCCATCTAACCAAATATAACCATCACGGTCATCCATACTCATGTGAACGTTCTCCAAAAATAATAAAAAGTGTCTGTTAAGTGCGATTTTCACCGCCAAAAATAGCCAGCAAACGCGGCAGAAAATGAGCGAGCTCTGCGGTCATAATGGAAAAATCAACGTCAAACTTTTCTTCAAATGTGCTTGCCTCAGCATCACCCACCTGTTCTTGAATAAGGTCAAGAAACTTTAAGCGCTTCACTGCTAAATTTTCATCTAAAACAAAAGACAGTCGATTTTCCCAATTCACCGCTAATTTAATCACCTGTTTACCTGTATCTAAATGATTTTTGATTTCAGGCAAGGCTAAATCGTGACGTTTGCAACGAATAATACCACCATCTTCCTCTGGTGCACGCAATTCACACTCATCTTCAATTGTAATGTCCGCTGGCGGATTTTGATGAAGGAGCCACTGCGTCATCGTTATCACGGGTTTATCAACCGTATTTAAGGGAATAGCGGGTAAACCGCCTAGCGTTTTACGCAAAGCGCTAAGCAAATCTTCAGCCTTTTTTGTCGACGCACTGTCTACAACGATAAAGCCATTTTGCGTATCAATATAAGCAAAAGTCTTATGTGAAAACGTAAAAGCACGCGGCAGTAATTCAAAAATCAAATTATCTTTGAGTTCTGCTTTCGCTTTTTTGGACAATTTTCGCCCTTCTTGCTCTTCAATGTCTTCAATTTTCGCCTGCAACATTTCGTTAACCACCGAAGCAGGCAATACGCGCTCTTCTTTTTTTGCACAAATCATTAAATAGCCATTTGTACTATGCACCAACGCCTCCGCGCCTTTGCCTAACGGCGCCGTCCAGCCAAAACTAAACGATTGCTGACCGGTGCAAGGCGAAAAAGCGAGTGTTTCGAGCTTCTCAGCCAATGCTTGCGCGTCAAAAGCGAACGCTTCCGTTAAACGAAAAACATTCAAATTTTTAAACCACATGGTTATGTCCTACGTTTTCATTTAAAAATATCGGGCAACTATTCACACCGATTTACACTGTCTTAGTTTTGCACCACAATAGAGGGAAACTTGCTGCTAAAATCTTTAGGTTTTAAAGCGAGTTTCGCCGCCATTTTGCGTGCAATGTCTTGATACATTTGCGCAATGCGGCCTTCTGGTTCTTCTACCACAATCGGACGCCCACTATCGGCTAATTGACGAATAGTGATATCTAATGGCAACTGGCCAAGACAATCAATTTTATTGATGTCTGCCATCGCCATGCCACCACCTGAACCAAAAATGGCTTCTTCATGACCGCAATGACGACAAATATGCAAACTCATATTCTCAACAATCCCCAAAACAGGGACACTGACTTTATCAAACATACCAAAACCGCGCTGCGCATCGAGCAGGGCGATGTCTTGAGGGGTTGAGACGATAATTGCGCCGCTTACCGGAATGGTTTGCGCGAGTGTGAGTTGAATATCGCCTGTGCCGGGTGGCAAGTCCATGACAAGGTAGTCAAGCGCCTCCCATTGCGTTTCTTTGAGTAGCTGTTGTAGCGCATTGGTCACCATGGGCCCGCGCCAAATCAATGCTTGATCGTCTGGCACAAGATAGCCAATGGACATTGTTTGCACCCCAAAGGCCACTTTAGGCTGCATGGTTTTATTATCCAAACTCTCCGGCTTACCTGACAAGCCAAGCATCATGGGAATACTCGGCCCATAAATATCGGCGTCTAAAATGCCAACACGAGCGCCATCTCGCGCCAAAGCCAGTGCCAAATTAACAGCCGTAGTGGATTTTCCAACCCCCCCCTTCCCTGAGGCAACGGCGAGAATATTTTTCACATTAGGTAGCGGCTTCAACTTCTGCTGCACACCATGACAGGCAATTTTCATGTTGATATCAACCTGCACCGTCCGCCCGCCGCTTATTGACTGCAAATGCGCCGTCAAAGCGGCGTTGAGTATTGGCCAATAATGCTTGGAAGCATAGCCAAGTTCAATGGCAAGAAAAATAGCCCCGTCTTGTATTTCAATGGATTTAACGGCTTTTGCGCTCAGTAAATCCACGCCATAGTGCGGCTCAATAAACGCGCGTAAATGGCTTTCTATCTCTTCTTTGGTCATGTGTATCCACTACGTTTAGCAAAAAATTATTTTTGATTGGTTTTCACTGCAAACCCAGCATCTTGCCAGCCTGCAATGCCACTGCTAACACGAAAGACGTGGTGATAGCCAAGCTCTTTACTCCAAAGCGCCGCCGTATTCGAGCGACCGCATTTATTTCCACCGCAATACACAACCACTTTACGGTTTAAATTATCGCCCAGTAGCGTTTTGAAAGCTTCCTGTGAGCCGCCAGGCGCATCGTCATGCCATTTATGCGTGAACGTCCCTTGGAATTCAAAATTACTTGCCCCATCAATAAATGCGCTATCAAATTGCGCCTTAGGATGCGCATCAATCAAGACAAAATTTTCTTTAGAAGCAATCATCTGATTGAGTTCATTGACAGAAAGGAGTTCATACCCCCCTTGCTGGGCTTCGTCGTGAATTTTAATCACAATGTCTTCCACTTCATTTTCTTTGAGCGTTTGTGGCTCTGCAAAAACAGTTGAAGTCAATAAAGCGGCTAAAGCCAAAGTTAGCACTGTTTTTTTCATAATAATCTCCTCAGGAATAAATCAAAATACAATAAAAGCGTGTTGATGTTGTATGCGCTAAAAACGCAATGTTGCGTTGTTTTCTTTTAAAAAAAGCAATAAAGCCGGTAATAACCTGTCATCTTCTAATTCAAGCAATGCCACAAATTCCGCCTGCTGCGTGGCTGATGCCGTGGCGTAATGATTTTCCAAATAATGTTTTAATAATAAATCCAGCTCCAAGCCACCGCGTCGACAACGCCAATATAGCTGCGTGGCTTTCATTTTTGGGTTAGTAGCAATTTTTTAATGTCTGCAATCGCCCGCGCAGGATTGAGTCCTTTTGGGCAGGTATCAACACAATTCATAATAGTATGACAACGATACACTTTAAAAGCATCGTCGAGTGTCTCTAAACGCGCTTTTTTTGTACTGTCTCGACTGTCCATAATAAAACGATACGCTTGCAATAAAACAGCTGGGCCAAGATAACGCTCACTGTTCCACCAATAGCTTGGGCAACTCGTTGAACAACAAGCACAAAGTACGCAATCATAAAGCCCATCAAGCACCGCGCGATCTGCTTCACTTTGCAACTGCTCACGCACTTGATTGCCCGCCGCATCGCTTTCCAACCACGGTTTAATTGACGCATATTGCGCGTAAAAATGCGTCATATCAACTACTAAATCTTTTAGTACATTCATGTGTGGCAAAGGATAAATGCGGAGCGTATTGCTTGTATACTGCGAGAGAGGCGAAATACACGCCAGCGTATTTTTACCATTCACATTCATCGCACAAGAGCCACACACGCCCTCACGGCAAGAACGCCGAAACGCCAGTGAGCCATCTATCTCATTTTTAATTTTAAGCAACACATCAAGCACCATTGTTCCACAACCAGTGCGCGGCATCTCAAACACATCAAGACGCGGATTCTCACCTGCCTCAGGCTGCCACCGGTAAACTTCAACGCGGTATGTCGCCTCGTTGTGGGGCGTCGTGATTTTTCGTTGTGTACCTTCTTTCACCACTGAATTTTTTGGTAGACTCAATTCAACCATCGTCACGCTCCAAAACAAAATTTTCTACGGAAAAAAGAAAAGAAAAAATGATGGCACTATTTTAGCGCGATTGCGCAAAAAATGCTTTTGCAGACGCAATATCGTGTTGAATTTGCGCTTTTAATTGCTCAAGTGACGAAAAACGCATTTCATCTCGAATTTTATGTTTAAAATGCACGCTAACATAACGCCCATAAATGGTTTGATTAAAATTAAACAAATGGGTTTCTAAAATCACTTTGCTACTGCCATCAACCGTTGGGCGCGTCCCCACATTGGCCACGCCTTGCAAAATGCGGTGATCAATGCCCGTCATTGTCACGGCAAAAACGCCTTTTATAGGGGTATTTTGGCGGAGCATTTTGATATTAGCCGTTGGAAAGCCCAGCGTTCGCCCCAATTGATGACCATGTGCCACTCGCCCACACACCGCATAATCTTGCCCCAGAAGCTCTCGAGCTTGTGCTAAATCGTCCGCGTTGAGCGCATCACGAATCAGTGTACTGCTCACACGCAAATTCGTTAATTGATAAGATTCCGATTTTTCAACTGAAAAACCGTGTAATTTGCCTTGTTCGCGCAACAAATTAAAGTGGCCTCGCCGCGCTTTGCCAAAATGAAAATCATCACCAATCACAATGTGTTTCACATTCAATTTCTCAACTAAAATCTCTGACACAAACTGCTCAGGCTCACAATTTGCCAGCTGTCGATTAAAGCGTAATATGACGACGTTGTCGATGGGAAGTGTATGCAAGGCAAGGATTTTTTCACGCAAGCGCATCAAACGAGAGGGTGCATTCTCCCCTAAAAAATATTCCAGCGGCTGCGGTTCAAATAACATCAACACCGTAGGCAACGCGAGCTCACGCCCACAATGCGCGAGTTTATCAATCACCGCGCGATGCCCGAGATGCACACCATCAAAATTACCAATCGTTAACACACAACCATGAGGAAAAAGCGGACATTGAGAAAAATCTCGGATTAAACGCATGATGATTAAAATAAAGAAAAATGGAAAAAACGACGGGTCAAAAAAAAACCCAGCGAGCACACTCACTGGGTTTTTTCAGCATTCAATGAAAGAATGAATTATTTCATCATTGATTTTTTGAACAAGCTGTCCAATTTGCTGTTGGTGTCTTGCGCGTATTGTGCTGCTCTGTTAGCCGCTGATTCCGCTGCAGCAGCGCGTGATGCTGCATCTGCAGCAGCGCTTTGTGCACTGTGTGCATCAGCAGAAGCTTGAGCAACAGAGGTTTTCAATGTATCAATTTGTGATTGTAAGTGTGCAACGTCATCTGTGCTCGCGCAACCAACAACTACCATAGAAGCCAAAGCGATCATTGATAATTTTACGAATTTTTTCATGTGATTTTCCTTTTAAAATGGGATTTTAACGAAATGTAAACTAGAATCTTTACTACCAATTAAGGATAGTTGTGGTTAATTCTAACCCTCTACCACCACATTTTCCAGTTTTATTTTATTTTAACTACCGTTCCCGTATCCACCAATTGACTCAAATGGTCAATTTGTGAATTGGTCAAGGCAATACAACCATGTGTCCAATCAAAGACTTCATGTACTTTCACATCACCGCTACCAAGGCCGTGAATACCTATTTGCCCACCCAAGGCAGTATCTTGAGGGGGAATTTGATTTAACTGATGCGCGTGGACAATACGATGATAAGCCACCTCATCAATTGTGCCTTTTTCAAAGGCTTTTTGTGCATCATCCACTGAGGGATACGTTAAGCCAAAAAATCGACGAAACATACTCTTTTCACCAATCCAGCCAATACGATACTCCCCATAAGGGGTAACATTATCGCCACGATGATTCTTAATCCCCGCGCCACCGCGACCAATCGCAATACTGTGAAGTGTTTCGAGGGTTTGCTCCCCTTTTTTCACCTCAATTTGTTTAGCTTTCGTATCGACTAAAAGCCATACTTCATCAGAGCGAATTTCCGTTGCAGCAATCACCTTTACCGCAAAGAAACTCAAACATAAAATTAAATAAACGCGTAACATAATCATCCTGTATTAAATAAACATTTTGGTGTATTTTAACACAAACCTGTTAATTATTTTCTAGGATTATTATGCACATAAAAACGATTCTTACTCAAACTTATCATGATCAAAATCCAGGGACGTCCGGTCTCCGAAAAAAAGTCAGCGTCTTTAAACAAGTGAATTATCTGGAAAATTTCGTTCAAGCCATTTTTAATTCCCTTGAAAATTATNNTTGGCGGCGATGGACGCCATTTCAACCGCGAAGCCATCCAAATTATCATTAAAATTGCTGCGGCAAATGGCTTTGGCGAACTGATTATTGGGCAGCATGGCCTCCTTTCAACCCCTGCTGCCTCACATATTATCCGCAAATACGGCGCTTTTGGCGGATTGATTCTCTCCGCTAGCCACAATCCCGCTGGCGAACATGGCGATTTTGGTATCAAATACAATGTCAGCAACGGTGGCCCTGCGCCAGAAAAAGACACATTGGCATTTTTTGAGCACAGTAAAACACTGCAAACTTACAAAATAGCCGAACTTCCCGACATTCATTTAGATAAAATCGGCACGCAACACATCGAAGACATTAAAATCACCATCATCGATTCGGTCGCCGATTATGCAGCATTGATGGCGTCTATTTTTGATTTTGATTTACTCAAACAAAGCATTCAAAGCGGCTACATCACGCTCGCTTTTGACGCCATGAGCGCCATTACAGGCCCTTATGCGCAACATATTCTGGTTGATATGCTTGGCGCCCCCATTGAATCACTGCGCAATGCAACGCCTTTAGAGGATTTTGGCGGACATCACCCTGACCCCAATCTCATTTACGCTCACGAACTTGCTCAGACCATGTTTAGCGAAGATGCTCCCACTTTTGGCGCCGCCTCAGATGGGGATGGCGACCGCAATATGATTATGGGCAAAGGCATTTTCGTCACGCCAAGTGACAGTCTCGCCATTTTAGCCGCTAATGCCACACTCATTCCCGGCTATGCAAAAGGGCTAAAAGGTGTCGCGCGTTCCATGCCAACCAGTCAAGCAGTCGATAGAGTGGCAAATACACTTGCTATTCCCTGTTTTGAAACGCCCACAGGCTGGAAATTCTTTGGTAATTTGCTGGATGCAGACAAAATTACGTTATGTGGTGAAGAAAGTTTTGGTACAGGTTCTCAGCACGTTCGAGAAAAAGATGGCTTGTGGGCAGTGCTTTTTTGGCTCAATCTCATTGCTCGCCGCCGCCAATCTGTTTTGGATATTGTGCAGGCGCATTGGCAAATGTTTGGGCGTGATATTTACAGTCGCCACGACTATGAAGCGGTGGACTTGAGCATTGCACAAACCATCATGCAAAATTTGAGAGAGAAAATCGGCACCTTAACAGGTCGCACGTTTGGGGAATACTGCGTCAAATACGCCGACGAGTTTTGCTACCATGACAGCGTAGACGGCAGCACGAGTGCCAATCAAGGGTTTAGAATTGGCTTTGAGAACGGGTCGCGCATCGTGTTTCGTTTATCTGGCACAGGCACAGTTGGTGCAACGCTGCGTATTTACATTGAGCGTTTTGAGCCTGAGAGCACCAAACACAATCAAGACCCGCAAGTTGCCCTCGCTCCCTTAATTGCACTAGCCGAGCAATTTTGCCAAGTCAAGCAACTCACGGGCCTCACTGAGCCTACCGTCATCACCTAAAAGCGTATCCTACTCGGAAGGTGAGCTTTTGTGCTCGCTTTCCGAGACGTTTTGAGGCAATGCCAGCAAATTGACAAAATCAAACAAGTCTCTATCCGCTAATTGCGAGGGGGCGACATTTTGCAAACTGGTAAAAATAGTTTCTAAGCGTCCTGGAAACTGTCTGTCCCATGTTTTCAACATGGTTTTCATCGCTTGGCGTTGCAAGTTTTCTTGCGAGCCACATAAATTACACGGAATAATCGGGAAATGCTTAAACGCCGCGTAGCGTTCAATGTCTTTTTCACGCACATACGCCAGCGGGCGAATAATGATGTTTTTTTTATCATCACTCAGTAGCTTTGGCGGCATCGCTTTGAGTTTTCCGCCATAGAAAATATTGAGAAAAAACGTTTCTAAAATATCATCTCGATGATGGCCTAACGCAATTTTAGTAACGTTATTTTCTTCAGCAAAGCCATATAACGTGCCGCGTCGCAAACGTGAACACAGACCGCACGTTGTCTGCCCTTCTGGAATCACACGCTTAACAACACTATACGTATCCTTTTCAATCACATGATACGCAACGCCAAGCGATTGAAGATAATGCGGTAAAACGTGCTCGGGAAACCCCGGTTGTTTTTGGTCTAAATTGACCGCTAACACCTCAAAATGCACAGGGGCCGTTTTTTGTAAATTCAGCAGAATATCAAGCAAGGTATAAGAATCTTTCCCCCCCGATAAACATACCATCACTTTATCGCCTTCTTCAATCATATTGAAATCGGCAATCGCCTCCCCCACGCGATGACGTAAACGCTTTTGCAGTTTATTAAATTGATAACGTGTTTTTTGAGTTAAATCAGCGTGCTCTGTCATGATAAGGAAAATAAAAACGGCGCCGACGCGCCTAAAAGATAAGGAGAATAGCGGATAATCAAAAATCGCTTAAGACGACAACGACAAGCGGACGCTAAACGCGTCCGCCAAAGCCCCTAACCGTTGTAGCGTTGGAAGATGAGCGTGGCATTCGTCCCACCAAACCCAAAGCTATTTGACATAATGGTGTTTAATGTCACATTGTCTTGGCGTTCACGCACGATGGGGATGCCCGCTGCCCCTGCGTCTAACTGGGTGATATTGGCTGAAGCACTCAAAAAATTATCACGCATCATCAGCAAGGAATAAATGGCCTCGTTCACGCCTGCTGCGCCAAGCGCATGACCCGTTAATGATTTGGTTGAACTCACCCATGGCACATTGCCTTCACCAAATACCTCACGCAACGCTCCCAATTCTTTCGTATCACCCACGGGTGTACTGGTGCCGTGTGCATTGATGTAATCAATTGAGCCATTTACGGTGGCCATCGCTTGTTGCATACAGCGCACAGCCCCCTCGCCTGAGGGTTGCACCATCTCGTA
>DPKY01000178.1 GCA_003542275.1 Methylococcaceae bacterium
TCGCTGCCGCACAGGCAGCTCAGAAATTAAGAATGGCGCATTGATAGGCGTTGATTAAATTCGCTGCCGCACAGGCAGCTCAGAAACAAATCCAGCATCATTTTTTCGTGGTTTAAAACCGTAATGCAACGGAATATCGGATTTTAATGTGTGCGCAAACACATAAAAAGTATTAGACTGCACAAAACTAACTATTTTTTGTACATTTTATACAGGTGATTTTATGAAAGTATTAAGTTCAACCGAAGTTAGACAGAACTTTAGCGCCATATTGTCTGCAATTAACCTAGAACCTATTGGTATTTCTAAGCAAGACAAAGAAATTGCGGTTGTTATGTCAACGCAACGCTACAGTGAATTAACGCGATTAGAGGATATTCTCTACGGAAAAGCAGCTGAATTAGCCATTAAAGAAGGGTTTGCCTCCAATAAAGAAACACAAGATTTAATGGATAGCATTGCTTGAGAGACTATAAATTAACAAAGCAGGCACTAAAAATCCTAACGCATCTCGCTAAAGATAATCCAAAAGTGGCCAGCAATCTCAAATCAATCATCACAAAGATTAGAGAGAATTCATTAGAAGGCGAGAGCTTAAAAGGATATGCTTTATTCAAGAAAGTACGGGCGGGGAAATATCGTTTAATTTACACCTTGCGCAATGACGTTCTATTGATAGCCATAATAGAAAAACGCGAAACCGTTTATGCAACGTTTGAACACTTGTTTAAAAATTCATCAATGTTTGACAATTAACGGTTATCTAATTTGGTTGCTTAACGGCAATAGCCCCTAATATTCGCTGCCCCACAGGCGCTCAAAAGTCATTTGAACGTCGGTGGCGATTTGGCGCAATTCTCTGCCAATCAAACGGCGTAACATCAGTTTACTCAACGTGCGTGTCGGTATCGATGGCGGTTAATCGGGAGTCTGTCGGCGCGTTATCACTTTGCACAGGGGCTTTGAGCAGGTCTGAAATGGATCCCATATAGGGCGCTAACGCTGGCACAGCCGGAATTTTCCACGATTTGCCTGCGATAATAGCTAGAATATTGGTCAGCCATGGCCGGTCAGAATGTGCTTGACGCAGAAAAAACGCATAAGACTCGCCATCGGTGGTGACCATGAAATCTTCCATCCAAACCTCTATCGTGTCTACCTCACCATACAGTTGTACCTTGACATGAAACACCCGACTTTCTAAATCAAACTCAAATTCATGAAATTTGGCTATTCCTTTGAGAATAAAATTAGAAGCCCAGATAATGAAAAGAGAAGGCGTTAATTTGATAGCCAGTTTAATTAAAAAAGATGTAAAACGCATAAAGTTGACTCGTGATGTGTAAATGGATTAAAAGTGACTGTTATTTTTTCTATAAAACCAAGGGGTTACCAATGCGCTCCCTCGCGTTCAAATGAATAATTATCATCGTGTTCACGTTGGTTATCGGGCAAAGGCGCTTGATTTTCTCTTTCCCAGCGTTGTTGGTATGTGTGTCGTATATCTCGCCCTTGCTCACGTCGCGTATCACCGTGTCTTTCGTTGGGATGTCGGGCTTGATAGGCTTGCGTTGCGTTGAGATAGACGTTTATTGGCGGTTGAGAATACGCTGACGGCGCAGGGCTTAAGGGCGGATTGCCTTTGTTATTGTGGTGCCATTCATCAGCGCGATTGTCTTGATAGGGTTGAGCAGATATGTTAGAAGAATAATCATAAGCATACGGCGATTCGCTTTCTGTTCGTCCTAGTGCAACATAGCTATTTATTAGCATCACAGTGGTGCAAAAAACCGTTATTTTCTTTTTCATCGCAATTGTCCTCTAAAACCATTATCAAAACGTGTCCCATATTAAAGGAAAGCACGTCAAGCGACAAGGTAAGAATGTGAGAGGCCAAAACGGCAAATTAGGGGTTGTTCGCGCTAACGCCGTGTCATGTGTTGGAAGAAAATGACCGTGCGTTAGCGGCAAAAAAATATTTAAACCGATTGAACGCCAACCAAGGTGACGCCCATATCTTCAAGCATCGCAAGATCCAAAGGCGAAATCGTTCTTACTTCGCCTTTGCCAATCGCATCGCTCATCAAATCATTGGCAATGGCGACATGATAATACGCCGAACCTTCACCGGCGGAAGCTGGATCAAGGGGGACGGGTGTATTGCCATTGACGGTTTGGGCGTGCGAGCCAATAAAGGTCGGTGTCGCTGCATTTTGCATGGAAACGAGTGCATCAAAAGGGGTTTTTGCCGCGTTACTGCCTGAGTCAAGATTGCCGCTAAAGGCCATGCCATGCAAAATTTCATGCGTTAAGATGCTGGTTAAATCATATTTATTGCTCACAGGCGTGCCGCTAAACGACATTTGATTGAGCATGGAAAGATTGATGTAGAGCGTCGCATCGGGCATCGTTGCACTACTTTCAATGCCACTTACTGATTCGGCTAAAAAGGCGGTTGTTTGTGTCACACCATTTTTACCTGTCGTGGAAACCATGGTCGAAGCGGTTTCGGCAAGCGTTTTTTGTGACGTATTTTCAGTGAGAATTTCTAAATTAAACACCGCTTTTGAGCTGACATAGTTGCCAATATTGTTCAATGCCGCTTTAATGTTGGCTTGTATGCTGGCGAGATTACTGCCTAAATTAGCATGACTAAAATCAACAGTGTATTTTAGATTTGTCCCGCCTGTGATAGTTGTCGATGGTGCGGGAGCGGCTGGATCGTTAATCGTTACATTCCAATTATGTAGCGCCCAGCCTCTATTCCATGACAGTGTATCGTTCCATGTTGCCGCGAGGGTTTTGTCTGAAAATTGGAGTTGTGTGCCGGTTGTTGCGGTATTGACAAAAACGGTGGCGAGGGTACTGCCAGTGGTTTTGTTTGTTAAGACGACGTTATTGTTCACGACGCTATAATTGTAGTCACTGGATTTGCCATTGAGGGTGATATTTTCCACCGTGCTGGCTACTTGCACGCCTGTGACATTGTTATCGAGCGTGACTTTTTCGGTGCCAGCATTGCCGTAAACTTGTACATTATTCGCGTTGACGGTATAGCTTTGATTTTTGTCTAATTGAATAGTGGATAAAGTAAAAACGGCTTTGCCTGTGCTATCGAGTGACAGTGTGCCCGACGCATTGGCAAAACTGAGTATTTCTTTGTGGTTTGCACTCACGCTAAGTGCGGCGATATTGGTGCCTGTGGCTGAATTGATATTGAGGGTGCCTTGCGTTGAGGCAAGCAGGGTCGGGTCATAATTGATACTCTTGAGCGCGACGGATTCTACAGCGCTGTCTATTTTAAGATCAGTGACGTTCGCTGAAATAATAACCGATTCAGTGCCTTGATTACCGTGAATCGTTAAGCCATTTGTTTTGGCAAGATACGTTAACCCTTGCCCGATATTGACATCATTTCCCGTCATCGTTGTGGTTGGAAAAACTTTTTTGTTGAAATAAGCGTTGATATTTGCAAAGGCGTTATTGAGTAAATTACTGCTATTTAGCATGGTTGCTGAGTAATTTTCAAAAGAGCGAAATAAACTATTGATGCTTTTCATGTTAAAGGCCTGCGCGTGATACAAAATGACTTTTAAATTTTAGAAAAAATATTTTTAGGGGGAAATTTTCCCACAAAAATATGCTACACGGAATTGAGGTGAGCGTCAATACAT
>DPKY01000249.1 GCA_003542275.1 Methylococcaceae bacterium
GTGGGCATCACGCCAGCGATGCGCGAAGGCTCGGGCATGGTCGAGTTCCACAAGCGTTTCCCGAGCCGTTACCACGACGTCGGCATTGCCGAGCAGCATGCGGTCACGTTTGCGGCCGGCATGGCTTGTGAAGGTGTCAAGCCAGTGGTGGCGATTTACTCCACCTTCTTGCAACGCGCCTATGACCAGCTTATTCATGACGTCGCGCTGCAAAATTTAGATGTGCTCTTTGCACTCGATCGTGCTGGACTCGTTGGGCCTGATGGGCCAACGCACGCGGGCAGTTTTGATTACAGTTTTTTGCGCTGCATCCCTAATATGGTGTTAATGGCGCCTGCTGATGAAAATGAATGTCGTCAAATGTTAACGACAGGCTTTTTGTATAATGGCCCTGCGGCAGTGCGTTATCCGCGTGGAAAAGGCGCTGGCAGCGCTGTAGAGAGCGCGTTAACGGCGCTTGAGATAGGCAAGGGGCGTGTTGTGCATACGGGCAGTCGTATCGCTTTTTTAGCGTGGGGAAGTATGGTCATTCCCGCCTTAGCGGTTGGCAAACAACTGGCTGCGACAGTGGTGAATATGCGTTTTATCAAACCCCTTGATGAAGCCTTGCTGTTGGAATTAGCAAAAACATACGACGTATTTGTCACCGTCGAAGAAAATGTGCTTGCGGGTGGTGCAGGCAGTGCGGTGAATGATTTCTTGCAAGCCAATAAAATTTTAATGCCCGTATTGAATTTAGGTTTACCCGATTATTTTGTTGAGCAGGGCACAAGAGAGGAATGCCTTGCGCAATGCGGTCTTGATGTGCAGGGCATTTTAGCGCGTGTTGAAGCGTTTTGTGCGTAAATGAGCATACAAGAAAAATCTCACACGCCAATGATGCAGCAGTACCTACGCGTCAAAGCGCAATACGCGCAAACGCTGGTGTTTTACCGCATGGGAGATTTTTATGAGCTCTTTTTTGATGACGCGAAAAAAGCCGCACAGCTACTCAATATTACGCTGACCAGTCGAGGGCAATCAAACGGTGAGCCCATTCCCATGGCAGGTGTTCCCCATCATGCCGCAGAGGGCTATATTGCTAAATTACTGAAAGCAGGGGAGTCCGTTGCGCTGTGTGAGCAAATTGGTGACCCTGCAACCAGTAAAGGCCCTGTTGAGCGCAAAGTCGTTCGGATTGTCACGCCCGCTACAGTCACCGATGACGCGTTGCTTGATGAGCGACAAGATAATTTACTCGTTGCTATTTGCTGGCTAAAAGGGCAATACGGTCTAGCGAGTTTAGACGTGACCAGCGGGCGTTTTTTATTGCAACAAGTGGAAACGGAAGACGCGCTCATTAACGAAGTGGCACGTCTTAATCCAGCAGAATTATTGTTTAGCGAAGAATTTGCTCTGTCACACACCCTCAAACAGCGTCATGGGTTGTGTCGTCGCCCTGCATGGCATTTTGAGGTCGATAGCGCCCGTGAGCGCTTGCTTGCGCAACTCAAAGCAACCGATTTGAGTGGCTTTGGCTGTGAAAAATTATTGGTAGCCATTGCGGCGGCGGGTGCGTTGTTGCAGTACGTCAAAGACACGCAGCAAAATGTTTTGCCGCATATTCAAGGCATTCGCGTTGAGCGCAGTGATGAGTGCATTTTGCTCGATGCAGCCAGTCGGCGCAATTTAGAAATCGATACGCATCCTACAGGCGAGATGAAATACACGCTGTTTGGCGTGCTGGATAGCACGGTGACAGCAATGGGGGGGCGTTGCCTGCGCCGCTGGCTGAATCGACCATTGCGCAATCAAACCATATTAACGCACCGCTACGCAAGCATTGCCAGTCTACTGCATCAGCGGTTTTATCAACAAATCCAAAATCAACTTCGTCACATTGGCGATATTGAACGCATTAGTGCCCGTGTGGCGCTCAAAACAGCGCGACCACGCGATTTGATTGTGTTGCGAGAGACTCTTGCGGCGCTGCCTGAATTAAAAATGCGATTGAGTAACCAAGACAATCCGCAATTATTGACGCTCAGCGAGTCCCTGCATTTACACCCCGATACGGTCGATTTGCTTTATCGCGCGGTGGTAGATAATCCCCCAGCATTGATTCGAGAAGGCGGCGTGATCGCGTTGGGTTATCACGAGGAGCTTGATGAACTGCGCAATTTAAGTCAGCACGCGGACCAATTTTTACTCGATATGGAACAACGTGAACGCGCGGCCACAGGCATTAACACGCTAAAGGTGAGTTATAATCGCATTCATGGGTATTACATTGAAATTTCACATCTGCACACAGAGAAAATTCCCGCGCATTATCAACGCAAACAAACCCTCAAGGGCGCTGAGCGCTATATCACTCAAGAGCTAAAGTTATTTGAAGATAAAGTGCTCAGTGCGCGTGACAAAGCACTGACGTTTGAAAAATTTCTTTATGATCAACTGCTCGATATCGTTGCGCTGAGTGTGCCTACGCTACAAAAATGCGCCGAATCCCTTGCTGAACTTGATGTGCTCAGCTGCTTTGCACAGCGTGCAGAGGCCTTAAATTTAACACAACCCACTTTAACTGAAAAAACAGGCATTCACATTGAAGGTGGCCGACACATTGTGGTTGAGCATATTGCGAAAACGCCTTTTGTCCCCAACGATTTAGCGCTGTCATCGCAGCGGCGGATGCTCGTTATCACAGGGCCTAATGCGGGCGGTAAAAGTACGTTTATGCGTCAGAGCGCCTTGATGGTGCTGATGGCGCATATTGGTTGCTATGTTCCTGCAAAATCGTTTGTGTGCGGGGATATTGATAAAATTTTTACACGTATTGGCGCGTCAGATGATTTGAGTAGTGGGCGCTCAACGTTTATGGTAGAAATGGCTGAAACCGCTAACATTTTGCACAATGCCACGGCGAAAAGTTTAATTTTAATTGACGAAATTGGCCGTGGCACGAGCACGTTTGATGGACTGTCACTGGCGTGGGCGTGTGCGGATTATTTAGCAAGAGAAACAAAAGCGTATACCTTGTTTGCCACGCATTATTTTGAATTAACGGCGCTCTCAGATGAACACCGCACCATTCACAATGTGCATTTAGACGCTGTTGAGCACGGCAGCACGATTATTTTTTTACATACCGTTAAAGACGGGGCGGCCAGTCAGAGTTATGGGTTGCAAGTGGCTTCGCTTGCGGGTGTGCCGCCTTGCGTGATTGACAAGGCAAAAATCAAACTAGGCGAGCTGGAAATGCACGCGTACACGGCGCAACAAGCAAAGCGAGGGGGGGATCAAATTGATTTGTTTGTTTCCCAATCGGAGAATCCGGTGCTTTCCTTACTTGAAGATGTGCGTGCCGATGAGCTGTCGCCACGGCAGGCTTTAGAGTTGGTGTATCGTTTAAAACAGTTGGTTTGATTGTCATGAAAACTTTTCAGTGGCTGGTGATTGTGGGGTTACTTGCGTTAACGGCAGGCATTGGCGTGCGGATGTACACGCAGTGGCAAAGTGAAAAAAAGCCTCAGTCTTTAAGTGCTTTTTCTTTTCCAGATGTGCACGGTGTTGCACAAACGTCTGAGGCGTGGCGCGGCAAAATTCTTGTACTCAACTTTTGGGCAACGTGGTGCCCTTCGTGCTTGCAGGAAATCCCTGCTTTTATGGCATTGCAAGCGAAATATGGCAGTGAAAAAGTGCAATTTGTTGGGATTGCACTCGATGATGCTGTCGCCGTAGAGCGCTTTCAAGCGAGCACGGGCGTGAATTATCCATTGCTGATTGCTGGTGATTGGGCGGGCTTTGCATTGGCAAAAAAATTGGGCAATATCATGAGTGCAATTCCCTATACGGTTGTGGTAAATTCTGCGGGCATTATCGTTTATCGACACATGGGGGAATTGTCAGCTGATGAATTAACATCGGTCGTTGAACCGTTGCGTTGACATTTCATTCTTAACACTTCATTTTACTTTGGAAACAATATGGCAACTTGGCTAGAAACGTGTGCAAAACAACTGACGCGCTTAGAAAAAACCTCGGTGTTATCGGATAAACTCATTACGCTAAGTAATAAAACCGGCGTGGATATGTCACCTGAGATGCTACAAAAATTAGAAAATGAGCACGCCCGTTTAAATAGACAACTTGAGCGTCTGCGAGCTAATCGTTTTGAAGTGGCGGTGATTGGGCTTGAGAAAGCAGGCAAAAGTGCGCTACTCAATGCGTGGCTTGGACAGGAAATTTTGCCGTCTGCGCGTGAGCGTTGCACGTTTACCAGCACAGAAATTTGGTCAGCGCAAACCGAGCAAGATCAGCTTTTGTCTATTCAATACTACAGCCGAGAAGAAATTGCCACCCTGCAACAGCAACGTCAAGTGGCGTTAGCAGGCAAATTATTAAGCGATAAAGAAAAGAAAGAAATCCAGGAAGATTACAACGATACAGAAAAAAATCTGAATGCGATTTACGAATTTACCAAACTCAAAAACGGTTTTAAGCAAAGTTTTTTAGATATTGGCGAAATTAGCGATTTGTTGCAATCTGCCGTGTTTAAAAATCGCGCACAGTCACTAGCCATTAAACGTATTCAGCTAAAAACAGTGCGTTTGCGCAGTGACAGAGACATTATTTTTCATGATGTGCCCGGTTTTAATTCAGGTATTGTCATGCACGCTGAGCAGGCCATTGACCGTTTGCGTAATTGCGACGCCATTATTTATGCAAAAGAGATGAAACAGCCGTCAATTACGGGCCCCGAGAAAGAAATGCTACTTGTTGCGGACGCGGAAGATCCCAGTTTGCGTGTTTCTGATAAAGTCTTTGTCG
>DPKY01000259.1 GCA_003542275.1 Methylococcaceae bacterium
CTTTTCAATTCTAGCACAACGCTGAAAATAATTCATCATTATTTAATGCAAAGGCGGTATAAAATCATTATCGCTGTCAACAGATTCACCGGGAATACGCTTTTCTTCCATCGCCCATTCACCTAAATCAATCAATTTACAGCGCTCACTGCAAAATGGCTTAAAGCGCTCTTGCGCCGTCCACGTCACCGGCGCTCGACATAGTGGGCATTTGACTACAAGCATTTTTGACCTGCGGTTTTTAGAACACGCATCGACTGAGTGAAAAAGGCACATTCTGCACGGTTTGTGAAGGACGTTGCTTGCCTTGCGCGGGGTTCATGAAGCGAATAGAACAACGGTGTTTTCCGCCACTAATTTCGACAAAATAAGGCTGTGATTTAGCCAGCGACACCACAATTAACTGATTTGGCAGCGAGGTATCCAATGCAAGCTGAAAAAAGCCCTCTAAAGCAATTTCTTGGGTAACAAGAGAACTTCCGCGAATAAAATCTAAAATGCGTTCAATAGCAGAAAACACCCTATTGAACGGCTGACTCCATTGAATAAAATCGTTTAGACATACTTCGTCATCTTGACTGAGCCAATAGTGAAACTCAGGTAAATCAAATGAACACGTCCCACCTGGAATGACGCTGCGTTGGGTAATGCTTTCAAATAAATCATCGTCGTTGAGATGTGAACCAATTTTTCCATTCATCGCATATAAACGCTGACTCGTTTCGCCAAGCGATTCCAAAATAGCCTGCACTTTTTGTGTGTCCACATTATCACTTGCACTGGCAATAAGCTTATTGAGCACGCTGCTATGTCGCTCGATTTCTTTAAGCACCTCAGACTTTAGATCATTACGCTTAAAAATAGCGATGATGTCAAAAAAAACCATCAAAGCAGCACGTTTGTCAGCAACGGTTTTGCCTTGTAAGTGATGTTGAAATTGAAGGAATAACTGCTCAAGTCGAATAAAAACACGAATGCGTTCATTGAGGGGAAATTCATAAATAATGGCGGTGTCGTTCACGACCTTTTTGTATCCTAAGAAAAACTAACTGAAAGGTAGAAATTGTGCAGTTTTTTCACTTTTTGCGCAAGTAATCCACTGCTGGCGGAATTATCAACTAAATCGTTTGCGTTATTTCGCCTAAACTCGGCAGACACTTGTGTTGCGAGAATCCTATCAATACTAGCAATAGACAAGTTATCTCTTTTTTGCACGCGTTCATATTGCGTTTTTTTATCACAATCGACAACCAATATACGATCAACCAACCGCTGTGATTGCGTTTCAAATAGCAAGGGAATGCTGACAATACAATACGGCACATTTTTGGGTAATGAACACAGCTGTGCCGCAATTTCATCAAAAATAAGCGGGTGCAACACAGATTCTAATTGCTTTCTTGCCGATTCGTCTGAAAAAATACGTGCTTTCAACGCGCAACGATTTAGCTCACCACTGCTGAATAACACCGACTCTCCAAACGTAGCAACAATCGCCGTCAAGCCTTTTTGATGCGGCTTTACTATCTCATGTGCAATGACATCTGCATCAATAACAGGGACATTGAATTGCTTAAATAAATCTGAAACGGTCGATTTTCCACAACCAATGCCCCCCGTTAAGCCAATTTTGAGCATGAAATTGGAATCGCTTTAAATCGTTGCCATATTCACCACCGCCGTATCACCTAAATTCGCGGTTAATTCGGCAATTTTCGTATTGTATTCATTCATTTTTTCAATCAATAAATCGTTAGTGTTCGCCAGACGATTTCCCATAATCACCATCATTTTTCCCGCAAACGAGGGATTTTCAACAATAAACTGCTCGAGTTGTACCCGACTTTTAATCAATACCACTTTTGTATCGGAAATGGTTTTCGCTGAAGCGCTACGCGGTCTGTTTCTGTAAATAGCCATTTCACCAAAAAAATCATACTGCAAAATTGTTGCTAACGTAAACTCCTCACCGTTGCGATCAACGTAAATCTCAACGCCGCCATCGATGACAATGTACATAATTTTGTCATAAGAGCCTTCTGTAAAAATGACCGTGTTAGCTGGAATATTAACTGTTGGCAGCATAGCGCTCTCCTAAAAATTTAATGGTTTTAACGCATAACGCATCTTAATTATCCGTCACGGCGCCTAGTGAAGCGGAATTGACTAATTTGGCATATTTTGCCAACACGCCACGGGTATAGCGTGGCGCGGGTTGTTGCCACGCATCAAGACGACGCGCAATTTCATGCTCATCAACGTGCAGTGTCAACGTATTATTTTCAGCGTCAATAGTAATCGAATCACCATTTTTCACAATAGCAAGAACGCCACCAACAAACGCTTCTGGCGTAATATGCCCCACAACAAAGCCATGCGTCCCCCCTGAAAAACGACCATCGGTAATTAACGCCACGTCTTTACCGAGTCCTTTACCCATGATGGCAGACGTGGGCGAGAGCATTTCGCGCATACCAGGACCGCCTTTAGGTCCTTCATACCGAATAACAATCACATCACCTTTGATAATTTCACCATTTAAAATGGCTTGGGCTACTGGAAAAGGGTTAAAGGCACGCACCTGGTTTGAAATTTGCGCGGCGGATTGGTTCCAGTCGATAGCAGCTTCTGATTTCTGTAATTTTTCCGCATAAATGACTAAAGATTCGTCTTGCGGAATTGATGGTAAATGACCGTCTAAGGCAAGTTTATTCATCGCCTCAAGCATAAGATTAGCCCCAATATTGGCTAAGCCATCATGCAAAGTTTGTGCGGTATCTCGCTCACCAATAGGAATAACGCCTTTTGAAACCATTGCGCCAGCATCCAGCTTGGGCACAACTTCCATAATCGTCACGCCAGTTTCTTGATCGCCTGCCAATAGCGAGCGCTGAATAGGCGCAGCACCTCGCCAACGAGGAAGAAGTGAGGCGTGAATGTTGTAACAACCCAGACGAGGCATCGCCAACACATTGGTTGGAATAATCAGCCCATAAGCAGCGACAATCATGACATCTGCTTGCACTTCTTGAATGCGATTTTGTGCAGCAATATCTTTCAGCGTTTCTGGCTGAAAAACTTCAAGTTGATGCCGAACAGCCAATTCTTTAACTGGACTAGCTTTTAATTTCATCCCCCTACCAGATGGCCTATCTGGCTGAGTAAGCACTAACACAATATGATGACCAGCCTCGATCAAAGAGGCTAATGCAGGTACTGCAAAATCAGGGGTTCCTGCAAAAATAATTCGCAATGCTTGCATTATCGGCCGCGCTGTCTTTTTAATAGTTTTGTTTTAATACGGTTCTGTTTAAGCGGTGAGAGATACTGCACAAAAACTTTACCCAACAAGTGATCTATCTCGTGCTGAATACAAACCGCCAATAGACCCTCTGCTTTTAGCGTAAAAGGCTGGCCGCTCTTATCAAGCGCTTCCACTTCTATTGTTTCAGCACGAGTCACCATGTCGTAAACGCCTGGCACGGATAGACAGCCTTCCTCATATTCTTGAGTGCCATTTTTTGTCTTAATCACGGGGTTAATAAATACCTGCAATTGATCTTTCGTTTCGCTGAGATCCATCACAATCACTTGCTGATGCACATTGACCTGAGTTGCAGCAAGACCTATCCCTGGCGCGGCATACATCGTCTCGGCCATATCCTCAATGAGCTGCTTAATTTTACTATCCACCTGCGCAACAGGTTTTGCCACCGTGTACAAACGCGGATCTGGATAACTCAATATGTCTAAAATTGCCATGA
>DPKY01000203.1 GCA_003542275.1 Methylococcaceae bacterium
TTCCCGTATTGCGTAAAGATTTCATGATTGATGCGTATCAAATTTATGAATCGCGCTCACTGGGTGCGGATTGTATTTTGCTCATCGTCGCGGCGCTTGATGATGCAAAACTTCACGAATTGGCAAATTTAGCCACGCAACTTGGCATGGATGTTTTAGTGGAAGTACACAGTGCAGAAGAATTAGCACGCGCTTTAACGCTCGACACCAANNATCAATAATCGCAATTTGCGCACGTTTGAAACGAATTTACAGATGACGCTTGATTTAAAAAATACCATTCCCAGTGATCGCTTAGTGATTACCGAAAGTGGTATCCACACGCGCGACGATGTGGAATTGATGCTGTCAAATGCTGTCTACGCGTTTTTAGTGGGTGAAGCTTTTATGCGCGTTGAGCATCCAGGGCAAAAAATGCGGGAATTGTTTGCGAAGATGTAGTGTGTGTCCATTATTTTTACCTTAAATTAAGGTTAAAAGCGCTTACCTAAACGCAAAAGCCTCGCTGATCTTGATCTGTCAGTGAGGCTTTTTTTATTTATGCCATGCTGTGAATTAGCCATGTTTCTTATGTGCGCAAAATGTGCTTTTCTGAAATATCGGTGTAGCATTTTAGGGTTTTTTCAGCCAAAGAATTTTTCATAGAGTTTGTGTGAACGGAATTTTTTTCACTTTTCCGCAGAGAAAGGGAGTTCATGTATTTTTTTCCAAATAGCAAAATCCGTTTTGGTTAAACGCTCTTGATGGGTGGCAATATCAGCAAATTTTGCATTATCTGTTAAAATGCTCAACATTTTAAGTTGCGCAAGCAATGAGCGATAATGCTTAATAGCAGTATCTGGGTGTTGTGCAATTTTGTGGAGCGGCAGTTTTGACACATCTTCTTTTAATTCTTGCTCTTTTTGAGCGCGTTCAATTAAGCGTTGTACTTCCTCTTCGTTAAGATGTAGACGCTTTGCTTCTTGACTGATGAATGCAGCTTCGTCATCGTTAATCTCGTGATCGTTTAGCATTGCGTAAAGATCGTTTTTCAATGTTTCTCTATCAATGCGTAGCTGGTCTGTAAATGCCGAAGAAAGTAACGCCGCAGGAATGGCAAAAATACCAATACCTGTCATGGCCAGCAGAATTGTCATAAAGCGTCCCATTGGCGTAATAGGGGTGATATCGCCATACCCCACAGACGCCAAGGTGATAATGGCCCAATAAATTGCTTGCGGAATGTTTTCAAATTTATCAGGCTGGGCATCATGCTCAAATAAATAGCCTAAGCTTGCCGCTAAAATGACCAGCAACATCATAATAAATACCGCTGTGAATAAAATAGGTAATTCACGCAACACCACTTTATTGAGTGTTGCGGTCACGCCTGTATAACGGCTAAGTTTTAGCAGTCGTATCAAGCGAAATACACGTAAGAACCGTAAGTCCACTAAATGGTGCAGAAAAAATTCTAAAAAGAAAGGCAATATGGCAAGAAAATCAATAATAGCGCTGGGGCGTTTTGCATACTTTAGACGCCCTGTCACTGAATAGCAGAAATCTGGATGTTCCACGCAGCAATACAATCTTAGGCAATATTCAACTGTGAAAATACTCACAGCTATTGCGTCGATGAGAATAAATTGAATATTGAAGAGGTAGTGAATTTGCGCCACCGATTCCAAGATAACACACAGCACCGAGAGAATAACCCAAATCACGATAAACATATCAAAAATGCCTTGTAGACTGCCGCCAAAATCACTTGGAAACAGCAGTGCATAGACTTTTTGACGAAACGTGCGTCCTTGATTACGGCGTTGAAAATCTTGATAGGCAGGAACGAGAATACGAAAGATTTTTAAAATGCGCAATAAACGCAAAAATCGTAGCATACGCAAGTCAATAGCAAGAAAGGCTTGCAGATAAAACGGGGCGATAGCGAAAAGATCAATCAGCGCAAAAGGGCTTTTTACATAATTCAAATACGCGCTACTCGTTTTATTTTTGCTAAATTCGCTGTCTTCAGGCGATAAATAGAGGCGCAGACAATACTCAAGTGTGAAAATAACAATAGAGAAAATATCAAATAAGTGAAAGAGTGTTTGATTGGGTGTGTGTATTTTGGGTATATGCTCTAAAAGCAGAGCAATCAAATTCATGACAATGAGTGCGCTAATGGTGTTATCGACTTCTTTTTGATAATTGCCCTCAATGTTAGGTGCAAACAGCCAACTGTAGAGCCATTGACGAAACGGTAACGTAGCCGAAATATCCGTTGCACGATAATCCCGTCCATGAATTTTGTCGCGTAACTTATTTGAATTCTCCATTCACGCCTCAATTTTAGTGATGATTTTAACTGCAAACACACAAGCTATCGTGTATTAACCCATTTTTATTGAGTTAATATAGCATTTTTTGAGATGAGAAAATACGTTGTGTTGAACGCTGAAAAACCACCATCACATCAACCGTATTCGCTGCGCACGAACGTGCTAGCTATCAAAATGTTTGCTGAGGTAGATATGATCCACTAAGGTCTTAAACCATCGCGGGCGTTTGAATAAAATAAACAGCAACCCAAATGCCGTAACGGGAATAGGCCCAATAT
>DPKY01000228.1 GCA_003542275.1 Methylococcaceae bacterium
TGCCCTGTACAAAGAGCGCAATCATCTCTGGGGCGGTTAAACCTTTTGTGAGCTCATATTCCCCTTTTTTAATTTTTTTCTTCGCACCACTGGTTAAACCAAGCACCTTAAACCAAAACGGGTTAATATCGACCTGTTGCGCAACCAATCTATCGGTGAGTTTAGCAAATGAGTCGCCTTTTTCAATGTCAATAGTGAGTGTTTCTTGCGTGATTGCCACTTTATGCAACACTGCGTCGTAGTTCATCCACGCCCAGCCGCCAAAATAACTGAAGGCAATTAACGCATAACTGGCTGTTTTAGATATTTGCATACGCAACCTGTTTTTGTTTTTCGCCCGCGAGAGCGTGTTGTAGCTTTTGAGTGAGATGGCCAATAGGGTAACACCGACCCGCTAATTCACGCACGCCCCAAATACCAATAATGGCATTACAAACAAAAATTTCGTCCGCTTCTCGTAGCGTTTGCGCAGAAAAATACTGCTCAACAACCGGAAACGACTGCGTCATAATCCAAGCACGCATAATGCCCGCCACACCACAATCGACAATCGGTGCGGTATAGAGCACATTTTGTTTGGCATAGAAAAGATTAGTCATGGTGCCTTCAATAACGTGTTGGGAGAGATTGAGCATCAGCCCTTCTTGAACCGTTTCATCAGACCATTCGGCGCAAGCCATTACCTGCTCTAAACGATTGAGATGTTTAATCCCTGCTAAAGCGGGATTCAGTCCTAACCGTGTTTGGCAAAAACGGGCCACAATGCCTGTGTCGTAGTATGCTTGAGGATAGCTTGGCAGTGGATGCACACTCAATACACGCGTTAGCGCGAGTGGCTCGGGCTGTCGGTAACCTCGCCCGCCCTCACCTCGGGTGACAATGAGTTTGAGTACCGCATTGTCTACCTGCAAGCATAATTGTGCAATTTCACGGCGTATCAATCCCATATCGGGTTGAGGCATGGCCAGTTGCTGACAACCCTGCACTAAACGGGCAAGATGTGCAGCGAGAAAAAGTGGAGTTGAGTGGTGTATTTCAATGGTTTCAAATACACCGTCACCATATTGAAAACCACGATCCATCACCGCAACAGTGCGTTGCTTTTCACCATTGACGAGCATGAGAGAAATCGCAGTGTGATGAATTAGGTTTATTTAAACGTAGCGTTTGAAAACTAATGTGCCGTTGGTGCCGCCAAATCCAAAAGAATTTGACATGGCCACATCGATTTTCATTTCCCGTGCAGTATTGGGCACATAATCCAAATCACAGAGCGGATCTTGATTGTCTAAATTGATTGTTGGCGGTGCGATTTGATGTTGAATACTCAGCGCCGTGAGCACGGCTTCAATGCCACCTGCCGCCCCTAACATATGGCCAATCATGGATTTCGTTGAACTGACCGCCACATTGTAAACATGGTCACCTAAAGCCGCTTTCATGGCAAGTGTTTCGCCTAAATCGCCTGCTGGCGTTGATGTGCCGTGTGCGTTAATGTAATCCACTTCGCTCGTATTGAGCCCCGCATCACGCAGTGCATTGCGCATACAACGCGCTGCACCCTCGCCCCCTTCTGAGGGTGTCGTAATATGATACGCATCGCCACTCATGCCATAGCCCACCAATTCCGCGTAAATTTTCGCGCCGCGTGCTTTGGCGTGCTCAAGCTCTTCTAACACAACCACGCCCGCACCATCACTGAGTACAAAACCATCTCTATCCCTGTCCCAAGGACGACTCGCCTGCTGAGGTGCATCATTGCGACGAGACAGTGCTTTAGCTGAAGCAAAGCCCCCCATTGCGGTGGGAGAGGTCGTACATCTTTCTGCCCCGCCAGCAATCATCACGTCAGCATCACCGTACTGAATAAGACGCGCCGCATCGCCAATGTTGTGCGTACCGGTTGCACAAGCGGTAACAATTGCAAAATTAGGGCCTTTTAGGCCATATTTAATCGATAAATTACCCGAAATCATATTGATAATGTTTCCAGGCACAAAAAAGGGTGAAATACGGCGTGGGCCACCTTTGTCATAAGTGACGTAGCATTCTTCAATGCCTGTGATGCCACCAATGCCCGAACCGACCGCAACACCAATGCGTTCCGCATTTTCGTCGGTCACCACAATACCGCTGTCTTCAAAGGCTTGACATCCCGCCGCAATGCCGTAATGGATAAAGCCATCCATACGTTTTGCATCTTTTTCAGGAATGTACTGGCTAATATCTAAATCACGGATGACACCACCAAAAGTGGTTGAAAAAGGGGAAATATCAAAAGAATCAATGGCACTAATACCACTTTTGCCATCAAGAATACCCGCCCAAGTTTGCGCAACTGTATTGGCTAAAGGCGTAACCGCGCCTAATCCTGTGATGACGACTCGACGTTTACTCACTATTGTGTACCGTAAAAAAATGAAACGAAAAAAAAGAAATTAACGCCTAAAAATGCAGTGGATGAACGCTGTAGTTCATCCACTCGCGCGTCTACTTAAAGATGAGAAGTGACGTAATCAATGGCTTGCTGAACGGTGGTGATTTTTTCAGCTTCTTCATCAGGAATTTCGC
>DPKY01000144.1:0-7113 GCA_003542275.1 Methylococcaceae bacterium
GAACAAAGGAAGCGTTTTATCCAAGTCAATAATATGAATTTTGCTTCTTGCTCCAAATAGGTAGTTAGCCATTTTGGGGTTCCAATAACGTGTTTGGTGACCAAAATGTACGCCCGATTCGAGCATTTGACGCATCGTTACAGCTGCCATTTATTTCTCCTAAAATTGATGAGGGACTGGCTGTCCCAGTGGGTTACGCCACCGTTTACCCCGTTTAAAAAACCCCATGAATCACAAGGCACCCTTTTAAACGTGACGATAAACGTGAGGATTATCATTAAAATGAGCGACGATTTATATCATGATTCGCTTTTTACAACAAGGTGGCTCTGTTAGAATTCCACTTTTAAATCGGTTGCATTTTGTGTCAAAGAACACGCTTTCACGACGGTTTACATAAAAACATACGGCTTTTTTTGCGACTTTTCCTCCATTTTTAAACATCTAAAAAATTATGAGTATTATTATTAAAACCCCTGCTGAAATTGAAAAAATGCGCGTTTCTGGGCGTCTGGCTGCTGATGTGCTTGACATGATTGCGCCTTATGTCGTTGCAGGTGTGACAACCAATTACCTCAATGATCTCTGTCATAATTATATTGTCGATGTTCAACAGGCTATTCCCTCACCGCTTAACTATCGTGGTTTTCCAAAGTCTATTTGCACGTCTATCAATCATCAGGTTTGTCACGGGATTCCTAGCGATAAAAAATTGAAATCGGGNNTGTTTTGCGTGGGGGACGTTGCCCCTCATGCGCGACGACTGTGCCAGATTACGCAAGAAGCGTTATTTTTAGGCATTGCGCAAATTAAAGCGGGCGCTACGCTAGGTGATATTGGTGCGGCCATTCAAAAACACGCAGAGAGTAATCGTTATTCAGTGGTGCGTAATTTTTGCGGGCACGGCATTGGCAAAGATTTTCATGAGGAACCACAAGTGTTGCATTACGGCAAGGCCGGCGAGGGACTTGCACTAGAAGCGGGCATGGTTATTACGGTAGAACCGATGATCAATCAAGGCAAACACGCCACCAAATCCCTTGGCGACGGTTGGACGGAGGTGACAAAAGATCACAGTCTGTCCGCACAATATGAGCATACCGTATTGGTTACGCAAACGGGTTATGAAATTCTCACCCTGCGTCAAGCAGAGCGCTAGGATTGGGCGCGATGATAGCCAAGCTCGATATTTCCCTCTTTGCGCAGGATAACGCACTGCTCACATTGAAAAATGTAATCAAAGCAAAAGAAATTACATTACGCGAAAAATTTAATCCTCAGCAATCCGTTTCTAAACTCTTGCGTGAAAAATCGGATTTTATTGATAACGTTTTGCAGTGTTGTTGGCAGCATTTTTTGAGTGATCACGCCAAAACGATGGCACTGTGTGCGGTGGGCGGGTATGGGCGACAAGAAATGTTTCCCTACTCAGATATTGATATTTTTGTTATTTTGCCCGGCGATGACACGGATACTCATCAAGCTGGATTGAGCGCTTTTTTTACCTTTCTTTGGGATATCGGCTTAAAACTTGGCTATAGTGTGCGCAGCGTTGCGCAATGCGTTGACGTGGCGAAGAGCGATCAGACCATCATGACCAGTTTGCTGGAAATTCGTTTGATTAGCGGCAGTACGTCGCTACTCAAAGCACTCAAACACGCCACCGCACCCGATAAAATTTGGCCATCAGATCAATTTTTTGAAGCCAAAATGCAAGAGCAACAAGCCCGTTACGCAAAATACCATAATACGGCCTACAACCTAGAGCCAAATGTGAAAGAAGGGCCCGGTGGACTACGCGATAGGCAGGTGATTGCTTGGGTGTTTAAGCGTCACTACAACGCAGCAACACTCAAAGAGTTGATTAAATACGACTTTCTGCCCGAAGAAGAGTACGCCGAATTGGTCAGATTGCTAAGTGTTTTGTGGCGCATTCGCTATGCACTGCATTTACTGACCCATCGTGCTGAAGACCGCCTTGTGTTTGATTATCAAAAAGATTTAGCACAGCAATTTGGTTTTAGTACAAATCACCAAAGTGACAATGGCGATGTAGAATGTTTTATGCAGTTTTATTTCAAAACGGTCTCAGAACTCGAACGCTTCAATGAAATGCTTTTACAACTTTTTAGTGAACGCTTTGTCGTGCGTGAGAGCCATGAGGTGGCGCCGTTAAATGCCGATTTCTTACTGATTAACGGTTATTTAGAAGCGGTGGACGAAGGGGTTTTTAAACGCAATCCCTTAGCATTATTGGAATTATTTTTAATTTTAGAACAGCGTCAAATTAAAGGTGTTCGCGCGACGACGCTGCGACTGATTCGCAAAAATCTTGATCTTATTGACGATGATTTTCGTCGCAATAAAGCGGCCAATCGCTTATTTATCGAGGCTTTCAAGCAGCAAAGTGGCATTACAAATCAACTGCGAAGAATGAATCGCTATGGCGTGTTGGCGGCGTATATTCCCAGTTTTGCGCACATTGTGTCGCGGATGCAATACGATTTGTTTCATATTTACACGGTGGATGAGCATACGTTATTTGTTATTCGCAATTTACGGCACTTCACCATTGAAAAACACCGCGACGATATGCCGTTTTGCAATGAAATTTTTGAGCGTATTGACAAACCAGAGGTGCTGTATTTAGCTGCGCTGTTTCATGATATTGCAAAAGGGATGCAAGGTGATCATTCACAACTCGGTGAAGAGATTGCTCGTACATTTTGCCAGCAACATGATTTACCCGCCCATGATTGTCATTTAGTGGCATGGCTAGTGCGCCATCATTTGATTATGTCAATGACCGCACAGCGCAAAGACATTAGCGACCCTGATGTGATTTTAGAGTTTGCTCAAAAAGTAGGTAGTACAACGTATCTCAATTATTTATATCTGCTCACGGTAGCTGATATTCGTGCCACGAATCCCGAATTGTGGAATTCGTGGAAAGATGCGCTACTCAAAGAACTCTATTCTGAAACGTATACCGTGATTCGCAAAGGCTTGCCTAATCCTGCCGGATTGGCCGACAGAGTGGCTGAGAATGCGCAAGAAGCCAAAGCACAGCTACTCAAATTGGGTATGGTTGAAACCGCCATCAATCAAGCGTGGCAACACGTGAGTGATGATTATTTTTTGCGTTACTCCGTTGATGAAATTGCTTGGCACACCATTGCCATTGCCTCGTCAAAAGAATCTGAATTGCCGTTAGTTTTGCTACGCCCGCAAACACAGCGCGGCAGCGCGGAAGTGTTTGTGTACACAAAAAATGAAGGAGCGATTTTTTCATTGAGCACCAGCACGCTTGATCAATTAGGGCTCACTATTTTAGATGCACGAATTATGACGACGTCCGATGGGTATGTATTGAATAGTTTTTTGGTGCTTGAGCAATCTGGTGAGCCAATTGATGATTTATTTCGACAAGTGCATATTTGCAAGGCATTGCGTCAAAATTTATTGCAAAACCTCGTAGCGATGACCAAAAATATTCATCGGCAATCTCGCCAAGCCAAGCATTTTCCGATTCATACCTTGATCAATTTTCATGTCGATCCGCTAAATCGCTACACGTTAATTGAACTGATTACCACGGATTGCGCTGGCTTATTGTCTAAAATTGGACAAGTATTTGTGCAACAGCACATTCATTTGCACAGCGCAAAAATTACCACTATTGGCAGTCGTGTTGAAGATATGTTCTACATCACCAATGCCGCGCAGCAACCTATCACGCAACAGCATCAACTTGACGCATTGCGTCTTGCGCTGTTAAAACAATTAGAAACGCTCTAGCGTTAAAACGTTAGTTTTCTTCGCGTGCAAGCAGGCGACGAATGTTGCTCTCATGGCGCCAGAGCAAAAATAGGGTCATCATCAACGCCGCAACAGTTAGGACAGGGTCCTCAGTTAAAAACCAAATGTAAATAGGCGATACACTCGACGCAACCAGTGCTGATAAGGAGGAAATTTTGCCCAGTTTATAGACTAAATACCAAGTGAGTGCAAACGCCGCGCCGCCAAAAAAAGAAAAACCCAGTAAAACGCCTAGCGAGGTGGCAACGCCCTTACCGCCTTTAAAGCCAAAGAAAATAGGGTACAAATGCCCCATAAAAGCCGCTATTCCAACAAAGGCCATTAAAATAGAGGGGCCACCGAGAAAACCGGTTGCCAAAACAGGAAGAAAGCCTTTGAGTAAATCACCGCCTAGTGTAATCGCGGCTGCTTTTTTGCCGCCAATGCGCATCACATTTGTGGCGCCTGGATTGCCTGAGCCTTGTTCACGCGGGTCGGGCAAGTTCATGAATTTACAAACAATAATAGCGCTAGAAATAGAGCCAATGAGATACGCGAGAGGAATAATAAATCCTAAAATCATGTTGCACCTTAACAAAACGTGTGAATACTTGTAAGTTTGTTGACTTTACCGCCATACTTACGCAATTTTAAATCCTACCGCATAATTGGAAAAAGATAAAATATGACAGACATCATTTTTTTGCGCAGTGTACATATTGATACACTCATTGGCATTTTTGATTGGGAGCGTACCGCAAAGCAGACATTGATTTTTGACATTGAAATGGCCTTTGATTGCACGCAAGCGGGGCAAAGTGACGATATTGCGCACGCGCTCGATTACAAAGCCGTGTATGACCGTCTCGTGGCATTTGTGTCAGAGAGTGAGTTTTTCTTAATTGAAAAACTGGCCGTGCAAATGATTGCGCTCATTCAAGAGGAATTTCAGGTGTCATGGGTCAAATTAACAATCAACAAAAAAGGCGCTGTTGGCGCGAATATTGATGTAGGCGTTATCATGGAACGTGGAATACGGTAAACTTTGCAGTACAGACGCAATGTGTTCAATTTCTTTTATGAGGTAGAAAGGTGATGACATTAAAAATTCTCGTGCCGCATCTTCCCGAGTCCGTGAGTGATGCAACACTGATGGCATGGCATAAAAAAGTGGGTGATCGCGTCATGAAAAATGACAGTCTTGTTGACTTGGAAACCGATAAAGTCACGCTGGAAGTGGTTGCACCTGAGTCGGGTGTTTTGCAGACGATTTTTAAGCAAGATGGTGAAATTGTGGTGGGCGGTGATGTCCTTGCACTGTTGACGCCCAGTGAGTCATTGGTCAATGAGATGCCAATGCCCGAAGAGCATGACGAGCAGGAAAGTCCGCTAACGCCCTCCATTCGACGTTTATTGCGTGAACATGACGTCAATGCTGGAGAGGTTGTCGGGACGGGTAAAGATGGGCGTTTAACCAAGCTTGACGTGTCAAATTATATTGAGCAGCGCACACTTCAAGAAGCGCAGGTGATTGTGCCCGCACCGGTTGTGTCCGAGCCGATGAAAGAATTGGAACTCACGCCACCGGCGAATAATTTGCGCCCAGAGCAACGCGTTCCCATGACGCGTTTGCGAGCAAAAGTTGCGGAACGATTATTGCAAGCACAACAAAGCGCCGCCATGTTGACGACATTTAACGAAGTGAATATGCAAAATGTCATGGATTTGCGCAATCAATACAAAACGCGTTTTGAGCAAAAACACGCCGTAAAATTGGGTTTTATGTCCTTTTTTGTGAAAGCGTCTATCGAAGCGCTAAAGCGGTTTCCTGTCATTAACGCGTCGATTGACGAAAATGACATTATTTATCATGGTTACTACGACATTGGTATTGCGGTAAGCACAGAGAAAGGCTTGATTGTGCCCGTATTGCGTGATGCGGATCAACTTGATTTTGCGGGAATTGAGCAAAGTATTGTTGACTTTGGCGAAAAAACGCGCAGCGGTCGCTTGAGTTATGAGGATTTAAAAGGTGGGACGTTTACCATTACCAATGGTGGAATTTTTGGCTCTATGCTCTCCACGCCGATTTTAAATCCCCCACAATCGGCTATTTTGGGAATGCACGCCATTAAAGAACGCGCCATTGTTGAAAACGGGCAAATTGTGATTCGCCCTATTATGTATGTCGCACTGTCCTACGATCATCGCTTAATTGATGGTCGTGATGCGGTGCAATTTCTCGTCACGATTAAAGAATGTTTAGAATCGCCAGCGCATTTGCTGCTCAACATCTAAAAACGTGTCGCATTACGTTGTTAATGCCTTTTGAGCATTGACAGATTATTTATATAACAGTAATTTAAAGCACTTTAATTACCTAATTACTTAAGAGTTATTGATGAACGAATTTTCCAGAATTAGTCGCTTACCCCCTTACGTCTTTAATATTGTCAATGACTTAAAAGCAAAAGCCCGCGCCGCCGGTGAAGATATTATTGATTTTGGCATGGGAAATCCTGATCAGCCCACCCCCCAGCATATTGTGGATAAATTAGTGGAAGCCTCAGCACGCCCGGACACGCACCGTTATTCGGTGTCAAAAGGGATTCCACGTTTGCGCAAAGCTATTTGTACTTGGTATAAAACCCGTTTTGATGTGGATTTAGATTTTAACAATGAAGCCATCGTCACCATCGGCTCAAAAGAAGGATTGGCGCATTTAGCGCTGGCCACGCTTGGCCCTGGTGATGTGGTGATGGTGCCAAATCCCGCTTATCCCATTCACCCTTATGGCGTGGTCATCGCGGGCGCAGACGTGCGTCATGTCCCCATGGTACCGGGAGGGGATTTTTTTGAAGAGCTTATTAAGGCCATCGATTCTTGCTGGCCAAAACCCAAAATGCTGATTTTAAATTTCCCCAGCAATCCCACCAGTGAATGCGTGGAAATTGAATTTTTTGAAAAAATTATTGCGATTGCAAAAGAGCATAACATTTGGGTAGTTCACGATTTAGCGTATGCTGACATTGCTTTTGATGGCTATGTTGCGCCGTCTATTTTACAAGTGGACGGCGCAAAAGACATTGCAGTGGAGTTTTTTACGCTCTCTAAAAGCTACAATATGCCCGGCTGGCGCGTTGGCTTTATGTGTGGCAATCAAGAATTAGTGAATGCACTGGGGCGTATTAAATCCTATTTGGATTATGGTACGTTCACGCCCATTCAAGTGGCAGCCATTGCCGCTTTAGAAGGGCCGCAAGAATGCGTCAAAGAAATTTCGGATATGTATCAACGCCGTCGTGACGTTTTGTG
>DPKY01000144.1:7145-8271 GCA_003542275.1 Methylococcaceae bacterium
TTTTGTAAAAAATTATTACTTGAAGCAAAAGTGGCGGTGGCGCCAGGTATTGGCTTTGGTCAGTATGGGGATGACCATGTGCGTTTTGGCTTAATTGAAAATGAAAACCGTACACGCCAAGCCATTCGCGGCATTAAGGCAATGTTTAAAAAAGACGGACTGATTTAGGAATAACCATGAAACCGGTAAAAGTAGGGATTTTAGGTTTGGGAACGGTTGGCGGTGGCGCTGCTGTGGTGCTGCAGCGCAATGCGGCTGAAATTGCCCGTCGCGCGGGGCGTGAAATTATGATTACACGCGCCTCAGCAAGTGATTTAAACAAATCACGCCTTTGCGATACGTCGAGCATTTCCATGACCACGAACGGTTTTGATATTATCAACGACCCTGAAATTGATATTATCATCGAGACCATTGGCGGCGCGGGTATTGTCAAAGATATGGTCATGCAAGCTATTGAGAACGGCAAACACGTTGTGACGGCAAATAAATCGTTAATTGCCTTGCACGGCAACGAGATTTTTGCCAAAGCCAGCGAAAAAGGCGTGATCGTCGCGTTTGAAGCGGCGGTTGCGGGTGGCATTCCGATTATCAAAGCGATTCGTGAAGGCCTCAGTGGCAATCAGATTGAATGGCTTGCCGGCATTATCAACGGCACAGGCAATTTTATTTTGACTGAAATGCGCGATAAAGGCCGTGATTTTGCTGATGTCTTAAAAGAAGCGCAAGCGCTTGGGTATGCGGAAGCTGACCCGACTTTTGACGTTGAAGGCATTGACGCAGGGCATAAATTAACCATCTTAGCATCGATTGCCTTTGGCATTCCGTTGCAATTTGACAAAGTGTACACCGAAGGCATTACGCAAATTACCCGCACGGATGTGGAGTACGCCGAACAGTTGGGATATCGCATTAAAAGTTTAGGGATTGCGCGTAAAACAGAAAAAGGCATTGAATTGCGTGTGCATCCAACGTTGATTCCTGAACGGCGTTTGATTGCCAATGTGAATGGCGTCATGAATGCGGTGCTGGTGAAAGGCGATGCGGTTGGCGCGACGTTGTATTACGGTGCGGGTGCAGGTGCAGAGCCAACAGGTTCAGCGGTCGTTGCCGATGTGATTGATGT
>DPKY01000088.1:0-2687 GCA_003542275.1 Methylococcaceae bacterium
ACATGGATCATTTTCCTGCCGAATAGGCAGTTTATAGAAAGCGTTATTTAAAGCGGCATTTTTATCCCGCATTAAAAATACACTTATGACAAATTCATTGTGCGTGTGCAATGCAAAACGCCGTGAATGTGCTAAACTAAGGGGAGAAAGAGTTGACTGGATGGTCGCCGTTTTATTGTAATGATAGAAGGGAGGAAAGTCCGGACTCCGCTGGGCAGAGTGCCAGATAATCACTGGGAGGCGTGAGCCTACGGAAAGTGCNNCAGGTGTGGCAGGGAAAACCCCACTCGGAGCAAGATCAAATAGGAAAGCTAACGCACGCCCTTGCGGCTTTCGGGTAGATTGCTTGAGCGTTTGGGTGACTAAACGCCTAGATGAATGACCGTCCTAGACAAAATCCGGCTTATAGGTTAACTCTTTCTTTTTCACTTAAAATAACGTAGACCAACAGGCAAAAAGTTTTAGCTACCACGTTTTTGAGAACAAACAAGCGCAACAATCAAAATTTAACAAATAGACACTTGAAATTGATCATTCACACAATACATCACCCAACACGCCTTTGGGGCTTGGGCTTTGACTGCACGGTCTAATTTCGCAGAGAGGATGCGTTAATGGAGCATTTATCAGTCATGTTAGAAGAGGCCTTGCAGCATTTAGCCATCAAACCCAACGGGGTGTATATTGACGGCACGTTTGGGCGCGGTGGGCATAGTCGACGCATTTTAGAGGCCTTAGATGAAACCGGCCGCTTACTTGCTTTTGATCGGGACAGTAGCGCTATCGCGTGTGATAATGCGCAGTTTATGCGTGCTGATGCACGATTTTCATTGCATCATGCACCGTTTTCAAGCATGGAAATGAGCGTGGCGCAAGCTGGATTAACGGGCAAAGTAGATGGTATTTTACTCGACTTAGGGGTATCTTCGCCTCAACTTGATGATGAAACGCGAGGGTTTAGTTTTATGAATGAGGGGGCACTTGATATGCGTATGGATCGCTCGCAGGGCTTATCTGCCGCGCAGTGGCTCGTGCAGGTAGATGAAAAAAGACTCGCGCAGGTTCTCTTTGAATATGGTGAGGAGCGTTTTGCACGACACATTGCGCGGGCTATCAAAGCGTATCAGCTCACGCAACCCATTCAAACCACGCGGCAATTAGCAAAGCTCATCGAAGACACCATTCCCTTTCGTGAAAAGCACAAACACCCCGCAACGCGTAGTTTTCAGGCCATTCGCATTGCTGTCAATAATGAACTTGATGAACTGAGCGGTGTGCTTGAGCAAACGGTGAATTTATTAAGCCATCAAGGGCGACTTGTCGTCATTTCTTTTCATTCACTTGAAGACCGTATTGTTAAACGGTTTATGCGCGACAAATCGAGTGCTCAATTTGTCGGGAAGTTACCCATTAAAGACGCTGATATTCAAAAAGGGGTGTTGTCGGTGTTGAATAAAGCCATGAAGCCCAGTCAACGTGAAATAGTGCTTAACCCTCGCTCACGTAGCGCTGTGATGCGTGTTGCCCAGCGAGTGTAAGCCATGATGCGTTTTCTTGGTATGAGCGTGCTTGCCTTGACACTGGTCATATCGGCCCTGCTTGTGATTTATAAAAAATATCATTCACGCCTTATTTTTATTGAAATTCAAAAACAAGAAAAAATCCTCGATCAATATGAAGTTGCATGGGGACAACTGCAACTGGAATTGACTACTCTCTCTGAACAAAATCGTGTTGAACAAGTGGCACATGAACAACTTAAACTTGCCTTACCTGCACGAGAAAAAATCATTTATATCAAACCATAATGAAGTATCAGCGACACAAAAATGAAATCACCTTGTTTACGCGCAACTTTTCAGCGCGTCGTCGTTGGGTGCTGGGTACCATCATTGTTGGCATGACGGTGCTAGTGGCCAAAGCGGTGAGCTTGCAGGTGTTTGATAAAGAATTTCTACAAGAACAAGGTGATATTCGCCATATCAGCGACGTGAGTGTGCCCGCCTATCGCGGCATTATCCGCGATCGCAACGGGGCGCCATTGGCCATTAGCACTCCCGTTGAATCTGTATGGATTAACCCACAAGAATTTAGAGGTGCCTCACGCTGGCAAATTAAACAACTCGAGCAACTCCTCAGCGTAACACCCGGCAAAATTGACGATTTACTCACCGATACACACAAGCAATTTGCGTACATTGCACGGCAAGTCAGCCCCAATTTGGCAGATCAAGTNNGTACTTTGAGCGCGAATTTAAACGATTTTACCCAACAGGTGGCGTGGCTGCGCATCTGATTGGCTTTACCGATTTAGATGACAAAGGCCAAGAAGGGCTTGAAGCGGCCTACGACCATCTATTGCGCGGCGTGGCCGGTAGCAAACGGGTTATTCGTGACGGCAAACGCCAAATTATTGATGACGTTGAAAACATCAAAGAGCCCGTGTCCGGTAAAACCTTAGAATTAAGTATTGACCAGCGTATTCAATATTTAGCCTACCGTGAATTAGCACAAGCGGTCACCGTTAATCATGCTAAATCGGCGGTGCTTGTGGTGCTTGATGCCAAAAATGGTGAAATTCTCGCCGCTGTGAATCAACCTTCCTTCAACCCCAATACCCGCAAGAACTTAAAAGAAAATTTATACCGCAATCGTGCTTTTACGGATATTTTTGAACCCGGTTCAAC
>DPKY01000088.1:2724-2953 GCA_003542275.1 Methylococcaceae bacterium
GATGAATTATTTGAAACCAATGGCAGTTTTGAGATTGGCACGCACGTTGTGAAAGACGTGCATAACTACGGGACATTAGATTTAACCGGTGTAATTAAAAAATCCAGTAACATTGCGGTGAGTCAGATGGCATTGCGGATGCCGCCAAAGTATTTCTGGGATATTTATCATCAATTAGGATTTGGCGACGCCACCGCTTCGGGGTTTCCCAGTGAAGCCAATGGTGCAT
>DPKY01000026.1 GCA_003542275.1 Methylococcaceae bacterium
GTGAAGGTGTTGGAAAAAGCACAAATGTTGTTTTTGTTGAAAATTATTTACGCAGTAAGCACATTCCCGTCGTCGTGACACGCGAACCAGGCGGGACGCCTCTGGCTGAAAAATTGCGTACCTTCCTGCTGGATAAAAACAATGAAGCCATGACGCAAGAGGCGGAATTACTGTTAATGTTTGCCGCGCGGGCCCAGCATTTAAAACAGGTCATTGAACCGGCGCTCGCTCGCGGTGAGTGGGTGATTTGTGACCGATTTACCGATGCAACGTATGCTTACCAAGGCGGCGGTCGGAAGATGAAAATGAGCATCATTGAAAGCCTAGAGAATCTCGTTCAAGGCGCACTTCGCCCTGACTTAACACTGCTGCTTGATGCGCCGGTTAAAGTGGGCATGGCACGGGCGGGTAAACGGGGAGCATTTGATCGCTTTGAATCAGAAACGGTGCAATTTTTTGACGATGTGCGGCGGGCGTATTTATTGCAAGCAGAGCTCAATCCAGAGCGTATTACGTTAATTAAAGCCAGCCAACCACTTGCCGAGGTTCAGCAGGCGATTGTTCATGCACTCAGCTTGTTACTTCGATGACCCTCTATCCATGGCAAATACAAAATTGGCAGCAGCTACAACACTATGTCACGCAGCGTCGTATTCCTCAAGCGTTGCTTTTTAGCGGCTTACCGGGTATCGGCAAAGCGCATTTAGCGCAGCAATTTGCTTTTGCGCTGTTGTGTGAGCAACCTCATTTAGATGGGCAACATTGTGGGCAATGTCGCCGTTGTTTGCTCATTGCGGCACAAACGCACCCCGATTTCATTGTCGTCGCGCCACAAGAAGACACGAAAACACAAAAAACGAAAACCGTCATCGGGATTGATCAAATCCGCACATTGATTGATAAATTAAGTTTAAAACCGCAGTTTGCACAGCATCGTGTGGTTTTAATTCAGCCTGCTGATACGCTCAACCATGCCGCCGCTAACGCTTTTTTAAAATATTTAGAAGAACCTACCGAGCGTACCGTGTTGATTTTAGTGACACATCGCCTGCATAAATTGCCTGCAACCATTAGAAGTCGTTGTCAGAAGGTGACGCTGCCCACGCCCAGTCGTGCATTGGCGCTGCCTTGGCTAGAAGCGCAATTAGCAACAGGGCAACAGGAAGCTGATATTGCCTTGACTTTGGCGCAAGGTGCGCCGTTGATTGCCCTGCAGTACGCCAGTGAGGCACTCACCGCGCAGCGTCGTGAATGTTTCCACGCATGGCTATCCGTGGCGCGTGGACAAAGCCATCCGGTGATGGTGGCTGAACAATGGGTGGCATTGCCTGAAGAAATGTTATTTTTTTGGTTAACGGCGTGGGTGATTGATGTCATGCGCTATCACTATCAAGATACCCCTAAAACGGTATATCACCTTGATTTAAAAAAAGGATTAAGTGATTTAGCGCAACGTGTTGATGTCGTCAAATTATACGAATTTTACGATTTTTTATTAAAAAGCCGCACCATGTTAGAAACGCCTATTAACAAGCAAGCGTTGTGGGAAGCAATTCTCATCTCTTGGGCGCGTCTTAATCAACAAGCACGCTAGGCAGGCAAGCGGCCGCTCTCAACCCATAANNCCCATACGTTAAAAAAACTAAAATTAAAATAAGGAATTTCATGCTTATTGATTCGCATTGTCATCTTGACCGTTTGGATTTAACGCCTTACGAACACGATTTTGCTTGTTTGATGGAGGCGATTCGCTCACAACACATTGAGCATCTCTTGTGTATTTCTATTGATCTGGCCGCTTATCCGGCTATGCGGGCGCTGGTGGGGGCGTATGAAGATATTTCCGTCACAGTGGGGGTTCATCCCAATGAAAATACGCAAATTGCGCCAACCGTCGAGCAACTTGTCGCGCTGTGTGAGGATAAAAAAGTCATTGGCGTTGGGGAAACGGGCTTAGATTATTTTCGCAGCGAAGGCGATTTAACTTGGCAACGTGAACAATTTTGCACGCATATTCATGCCGCAAAGCAGGTAAAAAAACCGTTAATTATTCATACGCGTGAAGCCAGAGAAGACACGCTCCATATTCTGCGCGAAGAAAATGCTGGCGAGGTTGGCGGCATTATTCACTGTTTTACCGAAGATTGGGCATTTGCCAAGCAGGCACTGGATTTAAATTTTTACATTTCTTTTTCAGGCATAGTGACGTTCAACAGTGCGAAAACGATTCAAGACGCGGCAAAAAAAGTGCCTGCAGAGCGACTGTTAATTGAAACCGATTCGCCTTATTTAGCCCCTGTGCCGTTTCGCGGGCGGCCTAATTACCCNNGCCCAGTGCCTAGCCGATTTGCGCGGCATTTCGCTACACCAGCTCGCAGACATCACTACCCGCAATTTTTATACGCTCTTCAATCAATGATAACCATCACAATACGCTATTTTGCCAGTTTGCGTGAGCAAGTGGGCCGCTCGCAAGAAACGCTTGTGTTACCTGAGTCGCTGAGTGTTTTGGCGATTTGGGAAAGGATTCACCATTGCCCACTGCCTGATAATGTCCTTATTGCGGTCAATATGGAATATGTTTCCCCTCTGCATAGCGTGAATGAAGGCGATGAATTGGCTTTTTTCCCGCCTGTTACGGGAGGTTGAGGATGGCAATTAAAATCATCGAGGCGCATTTTGACCCTTTTTATGAAATGCAAGCCTTTCAAGCACAATTAGCGCTCAATGGGCAATGTGGCGCGACCAATATTTTTATTGGCACAATGCGCGATTTTAACGAAGGCGACGAGGTGAAAGCCATGACCCTTGAACATTATGAGGGCATGACACAAAAACAATTAGACTACATTCTCAGCGAGACTAAAGCAAAATGGACCATTTTGGACGCGTTGATTGTGCATCGTGTCGGTGAGATTTTGCCACGCGACCCCATTGTGCTCATTGCCGTTTGGTCGGTGCATCGTAAAGAGGCCTTTGAGGCGTGCCGTTATATTATGGAAGCCCTCAAACACTCCGCACCATTTTGGAAACGTGAAACGCTGGTTTCAAATCAAACTCGTTGGGTGCAAAAAAATACAGCGGGGTGAAAACTAAAAAATGCTTTTTTAATTTTCACCTCGCCAGAATCATTCAATTAAAATTCAGGCTTTGCTTCAGCGGCATTGTAGCGGGCAATACTTTCAAGAATTTCACGCTTCGCGTCATCGAGTCCAAACCAGCCTTCAATTTTGACCCATTTGCCTTCTTCTAAATCTTTATAGTGTTCAAAAAAATGAGCAATTTTAACCAACGTGATTTCTGGAATATCCTCATAAGTTTGAACATNNTGCTGGAAGAAATGCGCGATTTTCGCCAATTTGTCTTCGGAAATATCTTCAAACGTCGTTACTTTTTTATAGCAAGGCGTGAGTTTTTCTACGGGGACAGCCAGTACTTTCGCATCACTGCCCGCTTCATCAATCATTTTCAATACGCCAATAGGGCGGCAGCGAATGACGCAACCACTCAGCAGTGGCGCAGGGGTGATAACCAATACATCAACAGGATCACCATCGTCAGAGAGACTGTGGGGAATATAGCCGTAGTTGGTGGGATACTGCATTGCCGTGCCCATAAAGCGGTCAACAGTGAGGGCGCCGGTTTCTTTGTCAACTTCATATTTGACGGGGTCACTGTAAGCGGGAATTTCAATAATGACGTTGATATCGTGGGGCACATCTCGACCTGATTGTACTTTCATAAATGACATAGTTATCCTTTTAGGTTAATTGTATAAATGGTAGCATTATACCAGACTTACCTAAGGCTTTTTAACGAGGATGCTTGCAATGCAAGGACGATTAGAAAAAATGCGTGTACACAACGCGGATTGGGTGCAATACGACATTGTATTAAATGGTGAAATGCGTGCGCTGAATCCCTTGATTGGACGTATTATCACGCTTGAGCATACGGGCAAATTAGTGTGCGGGCATTGCGGTCAGTTCATGAAAAAAAGCTTTAATCAGGGGTATTGTTATCCGTGTTTTGCGCGTCTTGCACAATGTGATTTGTGTATGGTCAAGCCTGAAACGTGTCATTATGACGCGGGCACCTGCCGCGAGCCTCACTGGGCAGAAACGTTTTGTTTTCAACCACATTTTGTCTATTTAGCCAATACCAGTGGGCTAAAAGTGGGGATTACACGGCATTCTCAACTGCCTACGCGTTGGATAGATCAAGGTGCCATTCAAGCACTTCCTGTGTTTAGCGTGTCATCTCGGCGCCTGTCAGGGCAAATTGAACAGTTATTGGCGAGTCATGTAAGCGATAAAACGCAGTGGCAGCGTATGTTAAAGCATCAGGTGCAGGCGCTTGATTTACTTTCTCAGCGAGATCGCTTACTGGGTTTATGCAGCGGCGAATTAGCGAGGTTAACGCATCAACATCAAGGACAGATTCAATTTCTCTCTCAAGCGCAAATGCTTGAGTTGCACTACCCCCTGCCAATGCCGCCACGCAAAGTGACGGCGCTGAATTTTGACAAAACACCCTGCGTATCGGGTGTTTTAGAGGGCATTAAAGGGCAATATCTGATTTTTGAACACGGGGTGTTAAACGTACGCAAATTTGCTGGTTATGACATCCGTTTTTCTGTGTCTTAATCTTTCACTGGGCGTTTTTCCAGCTTGCGTTGTAACGAACGACGGTGCATATTGAGTGCCCGTGCGGCGGCGGAAATATTGCCTTCATGTTGCATCAATACGCGCTGTAGATGCTCCCATTCTAGGCGTTTTACGGACAATGGCACGTCACTGATGGTGGTTGACGAGTCGCCTTCATTTTTGTGTAGCGCCGCGACAATTTCATCTGTGTTCGCGGGTTTGGTTAAGTAATGCGTCGCACCCAGTTTAATGGCTTCCACAGCGGTTGCAATGCTTGCAAACCCCGTGAGCATCACAATGCGCGTATTGGCATCTAACGAAATCAGTTTTTTTACTAATTCAAGGCCCGATTCATACCCAATACGCAAATCAATGACCGCATATTCAGGTAAATTTTGCTCGGCAAGCACCATGCCCGTGGCAACATCGTGTGCCACGAGCACCTCATAATGACGTTTTTCTAAGGCGCTTTTTAAGACTAAGCAGAAGGTTTCATCGTCGTCGACGAGTAATAATCGTGGATTATTGGTCATCTGAGCGCTCATTTTGGAGTAAAGGTAAGATAATGGTCACTTGTGCACCGCCTTCTTCGCGGTTCATGAGATGAATTTCGCCGCCTAGACGCTGGAGCGTGGAATAACTCAAGAATAATCCAACGCCTAAACCGTATTTTTGACTAATCACGGGTTGTTGACCAGCCAATTCAAGCATGGCTTCAGGAAATCCAACACCAAAATCGCAAATTTTAAGCGTTGCTGTCTTAGACGTCCACGCGGCATGAAATTGAATGCCTAATTCTGGATTTGTGGCTTGCGCGGCGTTATTGAGAATATTGATCAATGAATGGGTGAGTGTGCGCTCTGCAATCAATTTTGCATTGATGTCTGCGTGACTCTCAATTGAAAAAGTCAATTTTGTCGTCACGTTATGCGCTCGCCACTGTTTAATCACATCGTCTAAATAATCGCTTAGTCGCATGACATTGCCTGATTCGGCACGCATTTCACCCGCCGAGGCAGACATCACTGACAAGGCTTCTTTGCAGCGTTGAATTTGATCTTGAATAATGGTGACTTTTTCATACAAATCAGGAAAGTTGCAGTAGGCATAATCTTGAGTGAGTTCATGGGCTACAATGGCCATTGTACCCAGTGGCGTGCCCATTTCATGCGCGGCACTGGCGGCAAGTGTGCCAAGTGCAACCACTCGCTCATCACGCAGCGCATTTTCACGCGCTTCCGCCAAACTTCTTTCACGCGCTTTTAACGTTTTTGCCAGTTCCACTACAAAAAATGCCACTAATCCCGCACTGAAGACAAAGCCAAACCACATACCAAAAATATGCAAATTAAAATAATGTTTATCATTGATTTCGTGCACTTTGCTGACCATATTGGCGTCTAAATGCTCTGTCATATCCACAAGGCTCAGATTGGCATGATTCAAATGTGGTGCAATGGACGGTAAGGGGATATTGTAGACCATGAGCATGGTATACATTGACGTCGTCAAAATCACCATGTACCACGCATAACTGGGCGGTAACATGATGGCTGTAATCATCAAAGGAAGGAGATATACCCAAATAATGGGGTTAGACGCCCCCCCCGTCGGAAAAAGTAACGCGGTAATGGCCAGGACATCAAGGACAAGTTGCGCAAAAATCTCAAGGGTGGTGACAGGGGTTTGGTCTTGCAGTCTTAGCCAAGTGTAAATATTGACGGCAGCAATACTGGCAATAATCCACCACAACGCGCGTTGAGGTAGCTGAATTTGGAGCCCATAAGTGGAAACAAAAATTAAAAATGTTTCGCTAAAGAGCATTAAATTACGCAGAACAAACAGCCATTTTAAATTCTGCCGTACGGATAATTCTGATTTTGAAGAAATATAAGAAAACACAACGCCTCACAACACGTTTTCAATAGAGTTGAATGATGGCAAATAGTGTAATGGTGATTTGAAAAATTAAATAGTCTTAATCGACAATGCGTTCAAGTGAGGGGGTGTGCGACAATTTGTCACATTTTCTTTTCGATTTTTTGTTGTTAAGATGAACCAACTTTTGAAATTTCTTCACTATTTTCATAGCTGATAACTAAAGTTGTGTTATATCCTTCCTAATATCTCAAGCGACTTGAATCAAGTCGCTTTTTTTTGTCTTAAAATCCAGCGGCTTTCGCTTCTGCCTCTGCAGCACCGGCGCTGTCGCCTTGCATGGTTTTTGCGTGTGCGATAAGTAACCAACTATTTTTTTTGAGCGTATTATCTTTGCCAGCAAGTAAGGCGGATTTTTTGGCAAGGTCTTCGGCGAGTACGGGCTTGGATTGTTTGAGGCGGATTACGGCGAGTTTGTAGAGTAGTTCACCGTTACGCGGCTCAATGCGAATGGCGCGTTCAATCGCGGCGGCGGCGGATTCTATATCACCGGATTTGCTGTGTTGATCCGCCGTGGCTAATAATGCGCCGACAGCAGGTGACATAGCGCTGGTAGATTCTGCGGGTTTGAATTCCGCTGGCGGTGCGGGAGGCGGCGGTGGCGTGGGCAATTCAAATTTCGGTACTATCCCCGTTGTGGCCGGTGGTGTTGGCATGAGGAGCGGTCTTGAGGGCGCCTGGACTTCAATGACTTTTGGAATACCACTTTCACTGCCGTGAATGGCGCCGTCAACAGGCGAGCTTACGCTACTGCTGGTACTTGAGGTGAGGGGCTGTTCAGTGATTTCCGTGTGTTTTTCGATAGGCTCGATAACGGGGGTGAAGTCTTGAATGGTTTGCACTTGAACCACCTCGTCCACTTTCGGTTTAGGTGCAACGACAGGGGGCGCAACGGCAACAGGCGGGTTATAGGGGCGACTATGACTATACACCGGCGCTGGTGGTTGTGCACCGTTTAACCCCGTACAGCCCGTGGCTATCAGTGCAGGAAGACAGCAACTCAGTAATGCAATGTTTTTCATTGGCCGTTGCGCGAGGGTAAGATTAGAATAATTCAATATCATCTTCTTGTTTATGGTGTATTTGCGTTGATGCTTTAATCGTAAACGCTTCTTCGATAGATTTGCCCTCTAAAATGGCATCAAAGAGCACTTTTTCTGATTCGATCGTATAGCGTTCACGAATTTCCATTTGAAATTTATGCCACTCAAAGGGACTGTAGAGACGCTCTGGATTTTCAACGAGCGATGATAAGCCTTTCAAATTTGACGTGACGTGACGCAAATTCTGTTGCAGCCTATCATAGAATTGAAATGCCACAACAGCGCTTTGAATTTTATCACTCACCTCTGTGCAACATTTGATGGCTTCATTGCGATCGGGTGTATCTTCAAGCATTTCTAAATGGTAGTAGATGGTGCGCATATGTTCAACAATGGCGGTAAACGCATCGGTGAGGGTATCAACAGACGTATCGGCTCTGCTGAGCATATCGTCCACTTGACCGGCAGATAAATTAAGTAATTTTGATGTTTCACGCACTTGCGTCCAATCGAGGTCTGGCCTAAAAGAGCTAGAATTTTGTGCCATGCAATCTACCAAAAGAAAAAGTGAAATAAAAAATGAAAAAGAAAGTTGTGTGCTGAAATCATTTCTCAATAAAAACAAGGCCTAACTTACCTGTTGTGATAATTTTAGGTCAGCGCTTATTGTAACAAATATCATGAAAACCGTGTATTTTAATGGCTGTGTTTTTCCAGCCAAATCAGTTCCGTTTGCGAAAACCCTGCCGCAAGGCGCAAGGCTTGATTCATGCCGCCCTTTAGGGGGCCACCTTTGTAATAAGTTAAGAGTAGTGATTGATAATGCGTTTCACTTTCTAGGTTTTGTTGCTCACAGAATGTTTTAAACCATGTTGAACCCAGCGCGACGTGGCCAATTTCATCGGTGAGAATACGCGTTAAAATCGCTACCGCGTCTTCATCGTGGAGTTGCTTAAATTTTTCAATTAGCGGTGGCGTCACGTCAAGGCCATGCGCCTCCATGCACCGTGGTACAAGCGCGAGGCGCACGAGTACGTCATGGGCGGTATATTGCGCTAAATCCCACAGGCCGTTGTGGGCGGGCAAATCCCCATATTCCATCTCTGCGGCGTGCAGACGAGCACGCAGCAGTGAAAAGTGCTGTGCTTCTTCATCGGCAACGCGTAGCCAATCTAAATAAAATGTGTCGGGGAGCCCTCGAAAACGGTAGATAATATCCCACGCAAGGTAAATGGCAACAAACTCTACATGGGCAATCGCATGAAAAAACGCATTTAAGCCAGCGGGCGTGGTGAGTTTTCGGCGTGGCATTTCCCTTGGTGCAAGCAAAATAGGACGTTGAGGAAAACGTACCTGTGTAATAGGGCGCACCACATCGTGTGAGGTAAAGGTGAGTTTTCCTTCTTTTGCACGTTGTTGTGCTTCGTGCGTGAGGTTGAGTAATTCGTCAACAGTGCTATCGTGCAAACAGGTGTTGGCATAATCAAAAAGGGTCGTCACGCGTTTAACTTGTGTAGGTTGACATAAATGCTTGAAGCAATGAGCCGACATTCGCCATGCCATGATGCAAATTTTCTTCAATTTCTGCCATGGTAATTTCATTGGCCGTTTTGCCTGCGCCCCAATTTGCAATGACAGCAATGCTGGCGTAATGTAAATCCAATTCTCTGGCTAATGCGGCTTCGGGCATTCCTGTCATGCCAACGATGTCACAGCCATCGCGTTCCATGCGGGCGATTTCAGCGCCGGATTCAAGGCGAGGGCCTTGTGTGCACCCGTATGTCCCAATAGGGCTCACTTTTAAATCTAGCGAGGCGGCGCTGTGAATTAAGGCGGCACGGAGTTTTTGGCTGTAGGGGTAGCTAAAATCAATGTGTGTGACGCTGGCGTCATTGCCATCAAAAAAAGTGTGTTCACGCCCGTAGGTGTAGTCAATAATTTGGTCGGGAATGGCAATGTGTGCAGGTTTCATAACGGGGGTGATGCCCCCAACCGCCGCAACGGCAATAATGTCTTTGACGCCTAATTGCTTAAGTGCCCAGAGGTTGGCGCGATAATTGATTTTATGTGGCGGAATGTGATGTGGATTACCGTGTCTTGCAAGAAACACCACTGGTTTTTTGTGCAGTTCCCCTATTAAAAAATCCGCTGACGGTTTACCGTAGGGCGTGCTGAGCGTTTCATGGCGCGTGATAGTGAGTGCGGCGAGTTGACCGAGTCCTGTGCCGCCGATAATGGATAATGTTGTCATTGTTTTTTCGCTTTATTTTGGAGGTGATGACGCATTGTAGCGTTTTTTACAGTGTGATGCGTTGTCTATTTTGCTTATAATTTCAGTGTTTATTGTAACCGTTACGAGGTGAGTTGAGATGATAAAAACAGTATTTCTGTTCGTGTATTTTTTTCCAATGGTGCTTCTGGCCGCGCCCGTGAATATCAACACGGCAGACGCGCAAAAAATTGCCGATTCGCTCAAATTGATTGGCGAAAAAAAAGCCCAAGCCATTGTCGATTATCGTACGAAAAATGGGCCATTTAAAAGTGTCGATGAGCTGGGAAAAGTCGCTGGGATTGGCGATAAAATCATTGAAAAGAATAAAGAGGATATTCTCTTTGCCGACTCGCTCAACTCAGCACGGTCGCAAGCACCGTTAAGTAAATAATAACGCGGCGCCAAGCGAAGGCAAGAGCGCCGCGACATCACGCTAATTAGCGTTTCATGGACTCAAAAAACTCGTTATTGGTTTTGAAATCTTTGAGTTTGCCGATGAGAAATTCAGACGCGGCGGTTTCATCCATGGGTTGGAGAATTTTTCGCAGAATCCACGTTTTTTGTAAGGTGTCCGCATCGACTAAATATTCTTCTCGACGCGTACCAGAGCGATTGATATTTATTGCAGGATAAATACGTTTTTCGGCAATTTTGCGGTCAAGGTGCAACTCCATGTTGCCAGTGCCTTTGAATTCTTCAAAAATTACGTCATCCATTTTAGAGCCAGTATCCACCAGCGCTGTGGCGATAATGGTTAAACTGCCACCTTCTTCGATATTTCTGGCCGCACCAAAAAAGCGTTTCGGTTTTTCGAGTGCATTGGCCTCAATCCCGCCAGTGAGAATTTTACCCGATGACGGTACAACCGTGTTGTAAGCCCGCGCGAGGCGTGTGATAGAATCAAGTAAAATCACGACATCATGTTTATGCTCAACAAGGCGCCGCGCTTTTTCAATGACCATCTCTGCCACTTGAACGTGACGGGTCGCAGGTTCATCAAACGTGCTTGAAATGACTTCGCCGCGCACGCAACGCTCCATTTCGGTCACCTCTTCAGGGCGTTCATCAATCAGCAACACAATTAAGTAACATTCGGGATTGCGCTCGGTGATAGCTTGTGCAAGACTTTGGAGAATCATGGTCTTTCCCGCTTTAGGCGGTGACACGATAAGGCCACGTTGCCCTTTACCGATAGGGGCAATTAAATCAATCATGCGACCCGTTAAATCTTCGCTCGTACCGTTTCCTTGTTCTAAAACAAAGCGCTGATGCGCAAAGAGCGGGGTTAAGTTTGAAAACGTAATTTTGTTTTTGGTGTTTTCAGGGGGTTCAAAATTGATTTGATCCACTTTTAACATCGCAAAATAGCGTTCGTTATCTTTGGGTGGACGAATTTTGCCTGTGATGGTGTCGCCTGTTTTTAGCGAAAAACGGCGGATTTGACTGGGTGAAACGTAAATGTCATCAGGCCCAGCAAGATACGAACAGCCAGGCGTGCGTAAAAAACCAAAACCATCTTGAAGGATTTCCAAGACACCGTCACCGGAAATATCATCGCCAGCTTTTGCTTGTTTTTTTAAAATGGCAAAGATTAAGTCTTGTTTGCGTGACCTTGCGACATTTTCAAGTCCAAGCGATTCAGCAATTTCAATAACTTCACTGATTTGTTTTAGTTTTAATTCGGTAAGATTCATAAAAAGACAGCTCAAAAGAAAGGAAGCGTTAGGAAGTTAATTCGCAACGGGGGAAATAAAAAGAAAATTCATGAAATGATATGCTTGAATGCGCACGAGTGTACGCCAAACAATTATAGCGCAACCTCTCTTTATCGTCCAACCTAAATACACAATTACTGCCAGCAGTGAAGCGTGATATGATGCAACGCATTGCTTTATTTAGGCGTAGAATCAGCTAAAATAATCAGCTTTTTGGTGTAATTATCGTTTTTTATTAGCGAGTTATCATATTTTTAAAAATACTGTAAACATAACGGCATGAGTGAATTAGAAACTGTTTGGATTGTTGATGATGACAAATCCATCCGTTGGGTAATGGAAAAAGCCCTGCAAAAAGCGGCAATGACAACGCGCAGTTTTGTCAATGCGCAAGAATTGCTTGCTGCACTGCAACAAGATAGGTTGCCTGACGTGTTAATGACAGACATTCGTATGTCTACCATGAACGGCTTAGAATTACTTGCCAAGCTACAAGTGCTCTACCCACAGCTACCCGTTATTATTATGACGGCTTATTCTGACTTAGATAGCACGGTAGCCGCTTTTCATGGTGGGGCGTTTGATTATTTGCCTAAGCCCTTTGATATACAGGAAGTGGTCGCCCTTGCGCGTCGCGCTTGCGTACACGCAAAACAGCAACGGCACAGTGAAGATAAGCCTGTATCGTTAAAATCTAATGATATTGCTGACATCATTGGCGAAGCACCCGCCATGCAAGAAGTCTTTCGTGCCATTGGGCGTCTTGCGCGTTCACAAATTACGGTGTTAATTAACGGCGAGTCAGGAACGGGAAAAGAGTTGGTGGCCAAAGCATTGCACCGTCACAGTCCACGCAGCGCAAAGCCTTTTATTGCGCTGAATATGGCCGCCATTCCAAAGGATTTAATGGAATCAGAGTTGTTTGGCCATGAAAAAGGTGCATTTACTGGCGCCGTTCAGCGTCGCGCGGGACGTTTTGAGCAAGCCAATGGCGGCACATTATTTTTAGATGAAATTGGCGATATGCCCCCCCAATTGCAAACGCATTTGCTACGCGTGTTAGCCGATGGTGAGTTTTATCCTGTGGGTGCCCATGCCGCCGTGAAAGTGGATGTGCGCATTATCGCTGCGACACACCAACATTTAGAAGCGTTGGTGGAGCAAGGGCGTTTTCGTGAAGATTTGTTTCATCGTTTAAATGTGATTCGCATTCACATTCCACCGCTAAGAGAACGCGCACAGGATATCCCGCTACTGCTGCACTATTTTCTTCAGCAAGCCGCCAATGAGCTGGATGTGGAAGTGAAGACGTTAAAGCCTCAAGCGCTGGCACTGCTCACCACACTTGATTGGCGCGGTAATGTGCGGCAATTAGAAAATATGTGCCGTTGGCTGACGGTGATGGCCTCTGGACGCGAAATTCATTTGCATGATTTGCCGCCTGCGCTTTTAGAAGAAAGTGAGAAAACGGTGTCTACCGAGTGCTGGCAAACGCTATTGCATGGTGAAATAGAGCAACATTTGCGCAGTAAAACCGCTGAAATTGCCAAGCACGTTATTGCTGATGTGGAGCGTATCTTAATTAAAACAGCGCTAGAGTTTACCGGAAATAAACGCCACGAAGCCGCAATGTTACTGGGCTATGGGCGAAATACATTAACGCGAAAAGTGAATGAATTAGAGATTAATCTGGTGGATTAAATAAAAAATGTATCCTGTCACACGCGCTATGAAAATAGTATGTTACCATTCAGCGCATTTTTTAGAGTGAGGAGTTGAGATGCAAGCAACAGTGAAATGGGTTGATGGCATGATGTTTTTAGGCGAATCGGGCAGTGGACATACCGTAGTGATGGACGGGCCGCCGGATCATGGCGGGCGCAACATGGGAATTCGACCAATGGAGATGCTTTTGCTTGGTATGGGGGGGTGTTCTTCCTTTGACGTGGTGCAAATTTTACAGAAAGGGCGCAATGACCTCGTCAGTTGCGTTGCGCAGCTGCAAGCAGAGCGTGTTGATACGGTACCGAGTGTTTTTAGTAAAATTCATCTGCATTTTGTTGTCAGTGGGCGCAATTTAAATGCCGCTGCTGTGGAGCGTGCCGTAAAATTGTCAGCAGAAAAATATTGTTCAGCCTCCATTATGTTGGCGAATGCGGGGGTAGAAATTACCCATGATTTTGAAGTTATCGAGGTTTAATTAAGTTGAATACGAAATTACAATTACACGGTTTTAATAATTTAACAAAGTCGTTAAGTTTTAATATTTATGATATTTGTTACGCGCCTGCCGAGCAACAGCAAGCGTACATTGAGTACATTGATGAAGCGTATAACGCAGATAAGTTAACCCAAATTTTAAAAAATGTGGCTGACATTATTGGCGCTCAAGTGCTCAATATCGCTCGTCAAGATTATGATCCGCAGGGAGCGAGTGTGACGATGTTAATTTCAGAGGGGGATATGCCTCCGCCGCCCAATATGAACAGTCAATCCCCTGGGCCGCTATTATCTGAAACGGTACTTGCGCATTTAGATAAAAGTCATATTACCGTGCATACCTATCCAGAAAGTCATCCCGATAATGGCATTAGTACCTTTAGAGCCGATATTGATGTCTCTACCTGTGGAAAAATTTCGCCACTCAAAGCCCTCAATTATCTCATTCACAGTTTTGAATCAGATGTCGTTACGATGGATTATCGTGTACGCGGTTTTACACGCGATATTTCAGGTAAAAAACATTATATTGACCACGATATCACTTCTATTCAAAATTACATTGCACTCGATACGCAAAATAGTTATCAAATGATTGATGTGAATGTGTATCAGGAAAATATTTTTCACACCAAAATGATGCTCAAAAACAGTGCGTTAGAAAATTATCTATTTGAAAAAGAGTGCAATTTGACCTCAGAACAAAAAATGGAAATTGAAAAGAAAGTCGAAAAAGAAGTCACGGAAATTTTCTACGGCCGCAATTATTATTAAGCTATTAAGACGTCATACTCGCATCCTCGCGCGAAACGGTTAAAGTGAACGTTTTCATGTCGTTACGCGGCTTTAACCGTTTTAAGCTTTAAGTTGTCGTGCTAGTAAGACAATAGGATGAATGACGCTGAGCGCGTGCTTCTTTTCACGCAGGCCAGCGGCAATATGCAGAGCGCAGCCGATGTTTGAACTGACGAGATAATCCGTTGTTTGTTTGGGCGTGATGTTGTTGAGCAAATCGTCTAGGAGGGTTTGCGCCATTTTGGGGTGCCTGAGGCTATAACTGCCCGCCGCGCCGCAACATTGCGTGGTATCCGGTAGCAAGGTGAGCGTAATTTGCGGAATTTGTCGCAGCAACGTCGCCACGCTTTTTTCTGTGCGCAAGGCATTTTTCAATGAACACGGCGTGTGTAGTGTTACGTTGGCAGGCAGGGCGTGTAGCAAAGACGTGAAATCAATCTGTTCCCTGATAAGAAAATGACTTATATCGACCACTTTGCTTGAAAAGCGTGTCTCTTCATCATCGCGTAAATGGCTTGCACAACCGCTTGCGATGCTAATGATTGCCTGAAGGTTGTCTTGTGCAAAAGCGTGTCTGTTTTGCTGGCTTAACGCACTTGCCGTACATACGTCACCCTCGTGTTGAGCGAGTGCGCCACAGCACCTTTGATTTTGCGGGATATGTACGTTAAAGCCCACTTGTGTGAGTACGCGAATGGCGCTAAAGAGCGTTTCATTATCAACCAATTCTCCCATGCAGCCCACAAATAGCCCCACATCGCCACGTTGCTCACTTTTAGTGTTGGCGGGATAGAATGCTTGGAGATGAGCACTTTCTTGCAATGGAGGCAGGAGTCGCTCTAATTTTCCTAAGCCCAATAATGTCGGCAAGTGTAGCGCTCGGGTAAGAGATTGTATGTGATGTTTTTGATACACATAAAGCGTTTGCGTGAGCAGGTGCATCGCTTTTTTACTTTGCAGGAGTGTACTAAGAAGGCGTGCAGCGAGGGGCGGTGTTATGTC
>DPKY01000222.1:0-2594 GCA_003542275.1 Methylococcaceae bacterium
CGCGCATACTGTTCAAGATCATGGGTTTCTGCAGCAAAGCCTACTGTAAAAGGTGGGCGGGCTAAAGCCGCCACCTCAGCGAGAATGTCGGCTGTTTTCTCCAGAGTGAGTGTGAGTGTGTTGTCCTTTTTTTTTATTTTTTTCTGAGCGGCCTCAAGTGGGCGATAATCCGCCACCGCTGCCGCGCCAATAAAAATATCGCATTGAGCAATATGTTCAAACACCGCGTGGTGCATTTGTTGCGCGGTTTCTATTGGAACGAATTGGCAATGTGTGGGCGGCGCCAGTGCGCTCACGCCACTAATTAACGTCACGTGAGCCCCCGCGCGTTGGGCGGNNTAGCCCATTTTGCCTGAACTGCGATTGGTAATATAGCGTACTGCATCCAGTGGTTCGCGTGTTGCCCCTGCGGTAATAATGACATTAAGACCCGCTAAACGCTGTGAAGATTGAGTCATTTCGGCAAGCAACTGAGCGCAAATACGCTCAGGTTCTGCCATGCGCCCCTCACCGATTTCGCCACAGGCTTGCTCACCAGCATCGGGTGAAATGATGTGTACACCGTGGCGTTTTAGTGTTTGAACATTGGTTTGCGTGGCAATATGATGCCACATCACATGGTTCATCGCTGGTGCAATATACACAGGGCAATTAGCGGCCAAATACAAAGTGCAAAGCAAATTATCGGCGCTACCGTGTGCGAGTTTTGCGAGCGTATTGGCACTGGCAGGGGCAATAATAAACGCGTCCGCCCAGCGAGCCAACGCAATATGCCCCATGGCATTTTCAGTTTCGGTGTCGAGCAGTTCAATGTGTACAGGGTGTCCGCAAAGCGCTTGAAATGAAAGCGGCGCAATAAATTCACACGCCGCTTTTGTCATGACCACGCGCACTTGAGCGCCTGCTTTTTTAAAAAGTCTGACTAATTCAAGCGCTTTATAGGCAGCAATGCCGCCGGTTACGCCCAGTAAAATATGCTTATTTTGCAATGACATAACATTATTGCGTGAGGCGCACTTGCGCTTCTTGGTATTTTTTCGCGCATTGTTCGGCAACCTCTGCGGGCAATGCAGGGCCTGGGGCGGTTTTATCCCAATCGAGTGTTTCAAGATAATCGCGCACATATTGTTTATCAAAACTGGGCGGATTGGTGCCGACTTGATAATCGTTTGCATCCCAAAAACGCGAAGAATCGGGCGTGAGAATTTCATCAATCAGGTAGAGTTTGCCTGCGTTGTCAACGCCAAATTCAAATTTGGTATCGGCAATAATAATGCCGCGTTGTTTTGCGTAGCGAGCGGCTTCTTTGTAAAGTGTTAAGCTAACCTCACGCACTTGATTGGCCAAATCTAGGCCAAGTAACTCGACAATTTTATCAAATGACACATTTTCATCGTGATCACCTACCGCTGCTTTAGTGGATGGCGTGAAAATGGGCTCTGGGAGTTGTGAAGCTTGCTGCAAACCGTCGGGGAGGGCAATACCGCAAACTTGCCGCGTTTTTTGATAATCTTTCCAGCCCGAGCCAATGAGATAGCCACGGACAATCGCTTCAACGGGTAGTGGTTTTAATTTTTTTACCACAATTGCGCGACCACTGACTTGGGCGCATTCGTCAGGGTTTGTTAAGATGCTTTCAAGTGAAATACCCGTTAAATGATTGGGAATTACGTCACGCATTTTTTCAAACCAAAAGTTTGAGACGGCAGTGAGGACTTTTCCTTTATTGGGAATCGGGTCAGGTAAAATGACATCAAAAGCGGAAAGTCTATCTGTTGTGACAATCAACATGAGATTTTCGTCAATGTCGTAAATGTCGCGTACTTTGCCCCGTGCAAGTAAATTGAGTGATGGTAAATTTGATTCGTGTAAGGCGGTTGTTGTCATGGGATAATTGAGCTTGATGAATAGATGATAGCGATATGCGCTAGTTTATACGCAATCGCNNAAGGCATCATGGCACGCAATTTTGCACCAGTTGTTTCAATTGGATGCTCTGCGTTTAAACGGCGTTTTGCCGTCATTTCAGGGTAATTTGTCATGCCTTCTAAAATGAAGCGTTTTGCGTACTCACCGTTACGAATATTTTGCAGGGCTTCGCGCATCGCTTGACGGCTTTCTTCGTTAATGACTTTTGGGCCAGTGACATACTCGCCGTATTCTGCGTTATTTGAAATAGAGTAATTCATGTTGGCAATGCCGCCTTNNACAATCAATTTCAATTCGTGCAAACATTCAAAATACGCCATTTCGGGCGCATAACCCGCTTCGACAAGCGTTTCAAAGCCCATTTTGACCAACTCAACGGCACCACCGCAAAGCACTGCCTGCTCTCCAAATAAATCCGTTTCACATTCATCACGGAAAGTCGTTTCGATAATACCCGAGCGACCGCCACCAATGGCCGACGCATAAGACAAGCAAATGTCTTTAGCTTTGCCTGACGCATTTTGCTCAATCGCAATCAAATCAGGAATACCACCGCCACGCACAAACTCAGAGCGTACAGTGTGACCTGGGGCTTTGGGGGCAATCATAATGACGTCTAAATCTTTGCGTGGCACGATTTGATTAAACAAAATAGCAAAGCCATG
>DPKY01000222.1:2672-4095 GCA_003542275.1 Methylococcaceae bacterium
TAGAGGTCTTTTTGGAACTCATCTGGCGTTAAAATCATGACAATGTCCGCACTAGCAATCGCCGCTGGTACGTCTAACACGGTTAAACCGTGTGCTTGCGCTTTCGCTACAGACGCTGAATTGGGACGTAGTCCTACCACCACATCTACACCGGAATCTTTTAAGTTCAACGCGTGCGCGTGACCTTGTGAACCGTAGCCAATAATCGCTACTTTTTTGCTACGGATAACGGAAAGATCGGCGTCTTTGTCATAATAAACTTGCATGGTTTTGTCCTGTTAATTTGAAAAATGTAAAAAATAAAAATTTAATGTATTTCAACATCAATGTAGTTAAGTGCGTTATCGATGGCGTGAAAATGATCAAATTGCTCAAATAATCGATTTTCGTCCTCGTCTTTGTCTGATGAATTTGACGAAATGCGTAAAATTAACTTGTGATGTTGCCAAGTCAAGATAGTTTTTGCATTATCGAAAACATCAATAATGGGTTGCTCAACCCAAATTAAAAAATCGGCTAAATCATGCTCAAACACATACAATTTGATTGCGGGCAAGTCATTTTTTAAACGAAACCGCTGGGCAATCAAATCAAATGCGTGCTCAAAAACGGCAAGCTCTTCTTGTGCTTTTGATGAAATGGTCATGATGGATGTTAAGGGTGAAAAAGACACATCAAAGATGCAATCCCTTCTCACCGCGAGAAATGCCCGTCGCGCCAGAGCGGACTACTTCAATGATGCTTGATTTATCGAGTGTTGTAATAAACGCATCGAGTTTATCCGATGTGCCCGTCATCTCAATCACATAAGAGGTTGGCGTGACATCAATAATTTTTCCACGAAAAATATCCACTACACTGCGCAGCTCTTCGCGTATTTTGTCTGATGCTTTAATTTTCACTAGCATCAATTCACGTTCAATATGAACGGTTTGCGCTAAGTCAATCAATTTGACCACGTCAATGAGCTTGTTTAACTGCTTGGTGATTTGCTCAATAATCTCTTCTGTGCCGCGCGTGACGAGTGTCATGCGTGAGAGACTAGGGTCTTCAGTTGGTGCGACGGTGAGCGATTCGATATTGTAACCCCGCGCAGAAAATAGTCCCGCGACGCGCGAGAGTGCACCCGCTTCGTTTTCGATAAGTATGGAAATAATGTGTCGCATTATGACAACTCCCTGTCTGTTGACGTGCCAATCGCCACGCGCAATTTCATATCGTTATGCGCTTTACCCGCTTCAATCATAGGATAAACGTTTTCTGTTCGATCAGTTAAAATATCTAAAAAGACGGTGCGATCTTTGAGCGCAAATGCTTGCTCTAACGCGCCGCGTACGTCTTCGGGTTTATCAACGCGAATGCCGACATGACCGTAAGCTTCGGCTAATTTCACAAAATCAGGAATGGTTTCCATATACGAGTG
>DPKY01000083.1 GCA_003542275.1 Methylococcaceae bacterium
CGATGCGGTGCTGGCCATGTATCATGATCAAGGCTTGCCGGTGCTTAAATACAAAGGTTTTGGCAATGCGGTGAACATTACATTAGGCCTGCCTATTATTCGCACTTCTGTTGACCACGGTACGGCGCTTGATATTGCAGGCAGCGGTCGAAGTGACAGTGGAAGTTTGCATTACGCTGTGAAAACAGCACTGACCATGAGTTCTTTTCAATGACGCATCAAGCACGAAAACGTTTTGGGCAAAATTTTCTTCAAGACCACAATATCATCAATAGTATTATCGCTAGTGCGATGATTAGCAATAATGAACATTGGGTGGAAATTGGCGCGGGGCAGGGAGCGCTCACCGCCCCATTGCTGGCGAAAGTGGCGCATTTGGACGTGGTGGAATTAGATCGTGATTTAGTGGCGTGGCTAGATAAAAAATTTGCGCATCAAACGAATTTAACCATTCACAGCGCCGATGCTCTGCGTTTTGATTTTTCGACCTTAGCGCTAGCGGGGCAAAAACTGCATATTATTGGGAATTTGCCTTATAACATTTCAACGCCCCTGATGTTCCACTTGCTTGAAAGCACAAATTGTATTGAAGCCATGCTGTTTATGCTGCAAAAAGAGGTGGTCAATCGCCTTTGCGCGACGCCGGGTAGCAAGCAATATGGTCGTTTGAGTATTATGATGCAGTATTATTGCAAAACCGAGTGGTTATTTGATGTGCCACCAGAGAGTTTTGATCCAATTCCAGCCGTCATGTCGTCCATTGTAAGACTTGTTCCGCATCGTGCGCCGCCTGTTCATGTGGCGGATATGAAAATGCTCAATTGCATTGTCACAGCGGCTTTTTCTCAGCGTCGCAAGACGTTGCGTAATTCACTCAAAAAATTATTATCCGAAAATGAGATAGCAGATTTAGGGATTGATGCCAATTTACGCGCTGAAAATATCACGTTGCTGGAATTTGCAACATTGAGCAACGCGGTGAGTGAGAGAGGTTATGCACAAGCGGGCGGCGCAGACTGCGTGATAAGAGAACGCTAAGTCGAACGGAGACTTTATCAAAACGCTGTTGAATAGATGTGTTGTCAAACACGTCGACTTCAAGGCTTAACGCCGTAAAGTTGGGTTGTCCTTGCCCAAAAACACAACCGACGTGGATGTTCTTCATGTTTTGAATGACATTTATGGTGAACTTTTCGGTGATGATTTACAATGTGAAATACCGCACCCATACCCAGCGTGCCCATTTAGCAGCGTCCTGTTAAAAAAATGACGACTTCATCCACTTCAACAGTGTTTAATCCCTCCAGACTTTTTATATTGCGCCCCGTGGCAACCTCACTCTTGATGGTGGCGGTGCTATTGCTGGGTATTTTTGCTTATCGTTTGCTTCCCGTTTCAGCGCTACCGCAAGTGGATTATCCCACTATTCAAGTTGTCACGCTCTATCCCGGCGCGAGTCCTGAAGTGATGTCCTCGGTAGTCACGGCGCCCCTTGAACGACAATTTGGACAAATCCCCGGATTGACGCAAATGTCCTCGAGCAGCTCAGGGGGCGCCTCGATGATTACGCTACAATTTAATTTACAGTTGAATTTAGATGTTGCCGAGCAAAATGTGCAAGCGGCCATTAACGCCGCCGCTAATTTTTTACCCAAAGATTTGCCACAGTCACCCCTTTATAGCAAAGTCAATCCCGCTGACACGCCCATCATGGCCTTAGCCATTCGATCACAAACGCTGCCACTGTTTAAAGTAGAAGACCTCGTCGACACGCAACTTGCGCAGAAAATTGCCCAACTCTCTGGCGTGGGCAAAGTGAGTATTAGCGGAGGACAGCGCCCTGCGGTGCGTATTCAAGTCAATCATCAAGCGCTGTCTGCGTATAACTTAAGTTTAGAAGACGTGCGCAATGCCATTTCAGCGGCGAATGTGAATCAGCCAAAAGGGATGTTCAACGGGCCGCAACGCTCAGCGATTATTGACAGTAACGATCAACTTCATAGCGCCAGTGAATATCAAAAATTAGTGCTCACCTACCGCAATGGTGCGCCCGTGCAACTTTCTGATGTAGCCACGGTCATTGATGACGTTGAAAATAAGCATCTTGCCGCGTGGGCCAATGAGAAATCGGCGGTCATTTTAAGTATCCAGCGTCAACCCGGCGCCAATGTGTTAGCGGTCGTTGATAGCATTAAAGCCTTATTGCCCACACTTGAGGCGGCGTTGCCGGTGAATATTGAGGTGCTGCCACTGACCGATCGCACCACGACCATTCGCGCCTCGGTGCATGATGTGCAATTTGAATTATTGCTTTCTGTGGCGCTGGTCATTATGGTGATATTTCTTTTTTTGCGCAATTTACCCGCCACGCTTATTCCTAGCATTGCTGTGCCGTTGTCGTTAATTGGGACGTTTGCGGTGATGTACCTCGCGGATTTTAGTCTGAATAATTTAACACTGATGGCGCTGACTATCGCAACGGGATTTGTGGTTGATGATGCGATTGTGGTTATTGAAAATATTTCTCGTTACATTGAAAAAGGCAATACCCCACTCAACGCCGCGCTCAAGGGCGCAGAGCAAATTGGCTTTACTATTATTTCACTTACATTTTCACTGGTCGCCGTGTTGATTCCACTGTTGTTTATGGGGGAGGTTGTTGGGCGATTATTTCGTGAATTTGCCATCACACTGGCTGTCGCCATTTTAATTTCTGCACTGGTGTCGCTGACACACACGCCAATGATGTGTGCCAAAATGCTGCACACACCACCTTCTCCTCATGCTACAAAATCCGTATGGTTTGAGCGCATCATCGCCTTTTATGCGCGTACACTAACGTGGGTATTGCATCATCAAAAAATGACGATGACCGTTTTTCTTATAACGGTAGCGCTGACGGGGGGGCTGTATTTGGCGATTCCGAAAGGTTTTTTCCCCACGCAAGATACTGGACTGATTCAAGGTTTTTCTGTTGCACCACAGCAGGTGTCCTTTGAAGCGATGAGCCAGTATCAACAATCACTCGCCAACACGCTCCTTGAGGATGAAGCAGTGGCGAGTTTATCGTCTTTTATTGGTGTAGATGGCGTTAATGTGACACCTAATACAGGACGGTTTTTAATCAATTTAACTCCAAAAGACACGCGACAAGCCAGTGCAAGTGAGGTGATTGCACGACTGGCGCCCAAACTTGCACAACATCGGGGGGGTAATGTCTATTTAATGCCCGTGCAAGATTTGACCATGGAGAACCGCGTGAGCGGCACGCAATACCAGTTTACCTTAGAAACCCCTGACGTGGCAGCGTTGACAACTTGGACGCACCGCTTTGTTGACGCGCTTGCTGAGCAACCTGAATTTTCGGGGGTCACCAGTGATGTACAAGACCAAGGCTTACAGGTGTATGTCAATATTGACCGCCAAACCGCCAGTCGCCTTGGTGTGAGCACGCAAGCCATTGACAATACGCTCTATAGCGCCTATGGACAGCGCCTTGTGTCAACGATTTTTACACAATCTAATCAATACCGCGTGGTGCTAGAAATTCATCCCGCTGCGCAAAGAGAGCCGCAATCATTGAACACATTACGCATTCCGTCAAGCAACGGGACGCAAATTCCACTTTCAGCGATTGCCGACATTTCTGAGCGTTCAGCGGCACTTTCAATCAATCATCTCAATCAATTTCCAGTTGCGACGGTGTCGTTTTCGCTCGCGCCAAAGACGTCACTGAGCGAAGCGATTAACGCTATTGAAAAAACGAAAACAGCCATTGCATTGCCATTGAGTATTCGCAGTCATTACCAAGGCGCGGCCTTAGCGTTTAACACATCACTGCGTCATACGCTCTGGCTTATCGTTGCGGCGATTGTGACGGTGTATATTGTGCTGGGCGTTTTATATGAAAGCTATATTCACCCCTTAACGATTTTATCCACGCTCCCTTCAGCGGGCGTGGGGGCGTTGCTGGCACTGATGCTATCGGGTGATGACCTTGATATTATTGGTATTATCGGCATCATTTTGCTTATTGGCATTGTGAAAAAAAATGCCATTATGATGATTGATTTTGCACTGGAGGCGCAGCGAAAACAGCAATTATCCCCCAAAGACGCTATCTTTCAAGCGTGTTTACTGCGTTTTCGTCCCATTTTGATGACCACCCTCGCCGCCTTACTGGGCGCTCTGCCCTTGATGATAGGCACCGGCATGGGCAGTGAACTGCGTCATCCATTGGGCACGGCGATGGTGGGGGGATTGCTTCTTAGTCAACTGCTCACGCTCTACACCACGCCGGTGATTTATCTTTGGATGGACAATGTTGCGCACCTGCTAACGAAAAAAGAAAAAGAAAGCGTATGATTAACTTATCGGCGCTTTTTATCCATCGTCCTGTTACCACGAGTTTGCTCACCTTAGCCGTGGCGCTGGCCGGCGTGTTGGCATATTGGTATTTACCTGTTTCATCACTGCCGCAAGTGGATTTTCCAACCGTCACCGTGCAGGCGCAATTGCCAGGGGCGAGTTCAGAAACGATGTCAACAGCGGTAGCCATGCCACTTGAGCGAGCACTTGGGCGAATTGCTGGCGTGAATGAGATGACCTCAAGTAGCGCGATGGGAAGTACACAAATCACGCTACAATTTGACCTCACGCGCGACATCAACGGCGCCTGCCGCGATGTGCAAGCAGCCATTAACGCCGCGACGAGTTTTTTGCCGACAACAATGCCCAACCGTCCCACCTATCGGCGTGATAACCCCGCCGATCCCCCCATTTTAATTCTCTCATTGACCTCAGACACGCTTCATCGAGGGCAAATCTATGATGTTGCCACAACAGTGCTGGCACAGAGAATTGCACAAATTTCAGGCATTGGCCAAGTGCAAATTGCTGGTGCGGCGCTCCCTGCCGTGCGCGTGGAACTCAATCCGAACGCCATGAGTCACTATGGCGTCGGCTTTGAGGATGTGCGAAAAGTGATCACCGATACAAACGTGACCCAGCCCAAAGGCGCGATAGAAAACGCCACGCAACGCTGGCAAATTCAAGCCAACGACCAAGCAGATAAGGCCAGTGATTATGCGCCGCTGATTGTGCGTTATCAAAACGGGGCGGCAGTCAAACTCAGTGATATAGGCACGGTGGTGGATTCGGTAGAAGATTTGCGCAACACTGGGGTTAAAAATGGCAAACCGTCCGTTTTAGTCATTATCAAAAAACAGCCGCTTGCCAATGTCATTGAAACCGTTGATGACGTGCTCGCGCAACTGCCGCAGCTTCGCGCAACGATTCCTGCCAGTATTGAATTATCTGTGGTGGTGGATCACTCAATGAGTATTCGCGCCTCGATTAAAGAGGTCAAACACAGTTTATTGCTCGCGACGATATTGATAATTTCGCAAACAATCTGATCAGCACACTCGGCGTCACAGATGTAATCCACAGTGATAACA
>DPKY01000052.1 GCA_003542275.1 Methylococcaceae bacterium
CCTCTTAAGACATCGCGCACAAAACGGTGGCACACCGATTTAAATTGTTTACTTTTCATTTTTTATTAAAACTAATTTGAGTATAGGAATTATGACCCAAAAAACTTTTTCACTTGGTATTGCGGATTTTACTTACGCCGATTTGTACAATCCCGCGCGTTTAAATGATTTATTAGCCGTTTTTGACGAATCAGTGAAATACCATGATACCGATTTGCATACGCAGTTTATGGCATACCGTAACACGCAAGGGGCGGATTTATCGCCAGAGCAGCAATCAGCGATATTGGTTAACGTCGCGCCTTATGTGGGGCAATTTGTCGCTAAATTATTTCACGTTGAATCCGCCCACCAAGCGCAAAAAAGCACTATACAAAAAGAAATAGAAAGCATTTTTACGTATAAAAATGAAGTTGTTGAAAAGTTAGGCGTGGTATTTAAAGGTCAAACAACCGATGACTGGAAAATTCCCGATGTGCTAAGTCGTTTTGATTTACTTATTGAAGCAGGCTTTCCTGAAGCGAATGCGGACAATGATCCTGAAAATCGTGTTGCGCGGGTGGGTGCGGTGATTGGATTGCTGGCCAATCACTATAAAACGCTTGCGAAAGGAAAAGAAAGTGACTACGAAAACGCTGACTTGCAAGCGAGCGCTCTGCGCGACAAATTACAAGCCCATGCACTGGCGGCAACCGAATTTGCTGACATTCTCAATGCGCCGCATTTGAACGATTTTACCGCTGGTTTAATGGACATTGTGCAGCGCTGGAGTTTTGTCGCCCAGCAAGATAACGATATTGTGGCAGATTGGCTCAGTTTTAAATTCCCTAAAAAACGTGATTTCGATAATTTAGTGCATCACGAGTTGATTGATAAAGGCGAATTTAACGTCTGGATGGGTGAGCATCGCCGCCGCCGTGATGGGTTTAAACTCACTGACCCACGCTATAGCGAGCGCCAAGTATTATCTGAAGTGAATCATTGTATTTACTGTCACGAGCGCGATACCGATTCGTGTTCAAAAGGGATGCGTAACAAAAAAAATAACACGTTCAAAGAAGACCCCATGGGCGTGACCACGATTGGTTGTCCGCTTGAAGAAAAAATCTCGGAAATGAACCTCGTCAAGCGCCGTGGCGATAATATCGGCGCATTAGCGATTGTTACCGTTGATAATCCCATGTGTGCAGGCACAGGGCATCGTATTTGCAATGAATGTATGAAAGGGTGTATTTATCAAAAAACCGATCCCGTCAACATTCCACAAATTGAAACTAACGTATTAACCGATGTCCTTTTCATGCCGTATGGTTTTGAAATTTACAGTCTACTCACACGCTGGAATCCGCTCAATGTCAAGCGTCCTGTCATGTTGCCCTACAACGGTAAAAACGCGCTGGTTGTCGGTTTAGGCCCAGCAGGTTACACGATGAGCCATTATTTGCTCAATGAAGGCTTTGCAGTGGCGGGGATTGATGGTTTAAAACTTGAGCCACTGCCGTTAGCGCTCACGGGAGATGAAAACACGTTGCCTGAACCCATTGCGGATTTTAAAGACCTTTATGAAGATTTAGATAAACGGGTGTTAGCGGGTTTTGGCGGTGTGGCGGAATACGGCATTACGGTGCGTTGGGATAAAAACTTTTTAAAAGTGATGTATCTTATGCTGCTGCGTCGTGAACATTTCCGCGCTTATGGCGGCGTGCGTTTTGGCGGTACACTCACTATTGATGACGCGTGGGAAATGGGTTTTGACCATATTTGTATTGCGTCAGGCGCAGGTCAGCCAACGATTATTGATTTGAAAAATAACCTCATTCGCGGCATTCGCAAAGCGTCGGATTTCCTCATGGCGCTGCAACTCAGTGGCGCGGCAAAATCGTCTTCATTGGCAAATTTACAAGTACGTTTGCCTGCTGGCGTTATTGGTGGTGGCTTAACGGCCATCGATACCGCAACCGAGCTGATGGCGTATTACCCTGTGCAAGTGGAAAAAATGCTGCATCGCTATGAAACCCTCGTGAAGGTTTACGGCGAATCGTCTGTTCGCGCGAGTTATAGCGAAGAAGAAATTATCATTTTAGATGAATTCTTAACGCACGGAAAAGCCATTGTGGCTGAACGTCAACGCGCAGAAGCACAAGGCGAATTACCCGATTTTCAACCGCTTGTTGAATCATGGGGCGGCGTGACGTTGTTCTATCGCAAAGGCATTAAAGATGCGCCCGCTTACCGTCAAAATCACGAAGAAATCAGCGAAGCCTTAGAAGAAGGTATTGCCTTGGCTGAATTTATGAGTCCTGTCGGCGCGAATGCCGATGAATATGGGCATTTAGTGTCAGTGGACTTCCAAAACACGCAAACAAAGGCCGATGTCAATGTGCCATTGCGTAATTTATACGTTGCGGCAGGTACATCACCTAACACAATTTATCAAAGTGAATATCCCGATACGTTTGTGATGGATAAATGGTTCTTCCAACGTTACGAGCCTGAAGTCAATAATGGTGATATTACATTGGTGGCCATCAATGATGAAAAAATGCCGAAAATTGGCAAACCCGCACCGCTGACGTCGTATCAAAAAGACGGTAAATTCATCAGCTTCTATGGCGATAATCACCCTGTTTACGCGGGTAACGTCGTGAAAGCGATGGCGAGTGCGAAAAATGGGTACCCATTTGTGGTGAAATTGTTTGAAAAAGAATTAGCGGCTTTAAATCCAGCGCATCAAGCAGAACGTGACAGCGCCGCGAAAGCGTTATTTTCACGTTTAGACGACGCATTCCACGCAACGATTGTGGAAGTCAACCGTTTAACACCAACTATTATTGAATTAGTGGTTAAAGCACCGCTTGCGGCGCGTAAATTTGAAGCAGGTCAATTCTATCGTGTGCAAAACTTTGAGAAATTGGCGCCAACGGTTGAAGGCACAGTATTAGCTGCTGAAGGCTTGGCGTTAACTGGCGCGGAAGTCAATAAAGAAGCCGGTACGATTTCATTGATTGCTCTCGAAATGGGGTCATCGTCGCGTTTATGCGCAACATGGAAAGTGGGTGAGCCTGTGGTGTTAATGGGCGTCACCGGTACGCCAACGGATATTCCAACCAATCAAACTGTGCTGCTGGTCGGTGGCGGCTTAGGGAATGCGGTGCTGTTCTCGATTGGTAAAGCGTTACGCCATGCTGGTAATAAAGTCTTGTATTTTGCGGGTTACCGTTTAGCGCAAGACCGTTTTAAATCAGAAGATGTGGAAGCAGCCGCTGACGTGGTGATTTGGTCGGTTGGCCATGGCGAACCTGCTTTTGTGCCTGCGCGTCCACAAGATAAAACATTCGTCGGTAATATCTTAGAATCCATGATTGCTTACGGCAGTGGTCAATTAGGTGAGCAATCGATTTCATTATCCGATGTCGATCATTTGATTGTAATTGGTTCAGATAGAATGATGGAAGCGGTGAAGCACGCGCGTTTTGATGTGTTAAAACCCTATTTAACCAAAGCTCATCACGCGATTGGCTCTATTAACTCGCCGATGCAGTGCATGATGAAAGGGATTTGTGCGCAGTGTTTGTGCAAACACGTTGATAAAGAAAGCGGTAAAGAATTCTTTGTGTATTCGTGCTACAACCAAGATCAAGACTTAGACAAAGTTGATTTCCCTAACTTGAATGCCCGTTTAAAACAAAATAATGTGCAGGAAAAATTATCTAATCGTTGGTTGGATTATTTGTTGACGAAGTAAGGTTTTTATTTTGTAATAGGTGACATTTTGATATTGGAAATGTCACCTCGAAATATTCACGGGTAATAGAAATTGATCACAGAGAGCCTATAAAAATGAACGCATTAACTTTTAGCTACGCTCGTCAAAATTTCGCTGATATTATGCGAACTGTCAATAATGACCATTCGCCTGTTGTTGTCACGCATCAAAAGGAAAAACCGGTTGTTATTATGTCGCTGGAAGATTATGAAAGTTTTAAAGAAACAGCTTATTTGTTGAGAAATCAAACAGGTGCACAGCGATTGCTTGAGTCCGTTGCTGAATTACGTGCGGGCAATGGTGTTGTTAGAGAATTAGTCGATGACAATTAAGTTTTCAAGCAAAGGTTGGGAAGATTATTTGTATTGGCAATCAACTGATCGTGCAATGCTAAAGCGTATCAA
>DPKY01000208.1 GCA_003542275.1 Methylococcaceae bacterium
TTGCTGGTATATTCGCTGTCCGCGTGTAGCACGTTCGCGCCGCGCGAGCGTATCAAACCGAGCAATACAGAAAATGTCTGTGCTATTTTTAAGGAAAAAAATCAATGGTATCAAGCGAGCCTAAACGCTTATAAAAAATGGGGCGTGCCCGTGCCCGTGCAAATGGCCATTATGCACCAAGAGTCGCATTTTATCTCTGACGCGCAGCCGCCAAGTGGCACACTACTGGGATTTATTCCTTGGTTTAGTGCCAGCAGTGCCTACGGCTACCCACAGTCCAAAGATGAAACATGGCAAGATTATCAACAAAAAACCGGTAATTCATCAGCGCAGCGTGATAATTTCGCTGATGCGTGTGATTTTGTAGGCTGGTATTCACACAATAGCTACAAAAAATTGGGGATTCCAAAAACCGATACAAAAAACCTCTACCTCGCCTACCACGAGGGCCTGAGCGGTTTTCAAAAACAAACATATCTCCAAAAAAATTGGCTCATTAACGTCGCGGGTAAAGTGGCGCAACGCGCAGAACGCTTCAAGCAACAACTTGCCACCTGTAGCCTTGCGGACAGCAGTCGATAATTGCGCTATGTCGTATCATTGGCATATTGGCGCCTCAACGTATGTTAACGCCTTGATTGGCGGTGTTCACATAGCCGCTATGGCATCCTGCTTTCTCAATGCACTGAGTGTGCCTATACAAAGTTTAATTGCGCTGTTTGTTTGCTGGCAAGGTATACGCTATGTGCAGCATAATAATCAGTCATGGCAACTTTTCTATCATTCACAAGAAGGCTGGCGCCTTGCACAAAACAATCACCTTGCTCAACCCATAGAGATTTTAGCGTCCACGGTAATCACTCGCCAAATTATTTTTTTACATTATCAGTGCGATAATCAAAAATACTATAAAATGATTGCAAAAGCGGCGCTACTGCCGTCGCCAAGCGATTATAGGCAACTGCTTGTCACACTCAAAACGGACGCATAACCACTTATGACAACACCTATCTTAAAAGATATTTTCGTTTATCCCATAAAATCACTGGGCGGCTTTCGTGTTGAAAAATGGGACGTTGTGAAGACGGGATTAAAATACGACAGGCAATGGATGCTCATTGATGAACAAGGGCAATTCCTCAGTCAGCGCAAACTGCCCAAAATGGCGTTAATTCACACGCAAATACACGCTAATCAACTCCTTGTGAGCGCTGATGGTCAAGACACCCTGTTTTTATCACTCTCACCCGCGCATGGCGACAGTGTGCTAAGCACTGTCTGGGGCGATACTTGCTTAGCACAGTCTGTTTCAGCCGTGGCGGATGCGTGGTTTAGTCGTGTGTTAAACACGCCCACTCGCCTTGTCTATCTCCCCGAAAATGTAAAACGTGGCGTTGATGTTAAGTACGCTAATGACCTCGATCAAGTCAGTTTTTCAGACGGTTTTCCTTTTTTGATTGTGTCTGAAAACGCTTTACACCAACTCAATCACTCTCTCAAAGCCCCCATTGAGATGATTCGTTTTCGACCCAACTTGGTGATTTCAGGCTGCGCCGCCTATGCGGAGGACACATGGCGTCATATTAGCATTGGTCAAATTGACTTTCGCTTGCCCAAGCCTTGCTCTCGCTGTGCGATTCCAGGGATTAACCCTAGCACAGCAACACATGAAAAAGCCCCTCTCAGTGCCTTGAGTGCACAGCGGCAATGGCAACATAAAATCTACTTTGGCCAAAATGCACTGCATAATCAATGTGGCACATTGCAAGTGGGTGATACACTTCGCATTCATCAAGTAGGCGACAGGCAGCCCCCCATTCCCTAGTTAGATACCCTCGTACACCTCAAGGTATTGCTCAGCACTGCTTTTCCAAGAGAAATCCCCGTGCATGGCATTGATTTGTATCTGACGCCAACTTTCAGGAAACGCATAAAGCACGCCCGCACGTTTGATGGCTTCAAGTAACGCCCCCTCATGGGCATCATTAAACACAAATCCGGTTGCTGTTTGATTGGCTAGGGTACTGGGTAGCGTATCCACAACCGTGTCAGCAAGACCGCCTGTTTTGCGCACGATAGGCAATGTACCATAACGCTGACTGTACATTTGATTGAGTCCGCAAGGTTCAAATCGTGATGGCATTAAAAAAACATCTGCGCCGGCTTCAATTAAATGCGCAAGTGATTCGTTGTAGCCCAGCGTGAGAGAGAGTTTATGTGCATTGGCGAGGGCAAATTCTTGTAGCCGTGCTTCAAATCCTCTGTCACCGCTACCTAGCACGACAAATTGAATGGGGAAATCGAGCAATTCAGGCAAACAGTCCAAAATCATATAAATGCCTTTTTGCTCAACAAGTCGACTGATTAACCCAATCAATAAAACATTTTCATCAACAGGCAAATTCAACTGTGCTTGCAGGGCTTTTTTGTTTTCTTTTTTATCCACCAATGTGTCGATAGTGTAATTTTTGGCAATCAGCGGGTCAGTTCGTGGATGCCAATCATCGTCAATGCCGTTGATGATGCCCACTAAATCTTGATTACGATACGCAAGCAAGCCCTCTAGGCCATACCCCAATTCAGGCGTTTGAATCTCTTGCGCATAGGTGGGACTGACAGTCGTAATTTTATCGGCGTAGGCAATGCCGCCTTTGATAAACGAGATCATGCCGTGAAATTCAAGGCCATCGGAACTGAGCAGTTGACTGGGTAATTGAAGCGTCGCCGCCATCAAACCATTAAAGAGGCCTTGATAAGCTAGGTTATGAATCGTAAAAACCGTTGGCGGACATTGATATTCCAGGGACAATAAAGCGGGAATTAACCCTGTTTGCCAATCATGGCAATGCACAACATCCGCTTTCCAATCGAGTCCCACGCGATTCATGGCAATTTCAATCGCCACACGACAAAATAACGCAAAACGCTCTGCATTATTGCTGTACGCGTTGCCTGCCGCGTCCACATACGGATTACCAGGCAAGCCAAAATATTCGGGGCAATCCACCAGCCAGATGCGCACGTCGCTCTCGGGTAATAACGTTTCGAGCAATCGCACGGTGTGTGTGCCAACTTTAAACGTGCAACGCTCAAAAACGGGCGCATGAAAGTGGAGGGCGTGGTAATGCGGTACAACTAATTTCACCTCTTGGCCCGTTTGCGCTAAGGCTTTAGGCAAACTGTTTGATACGTCCGCAAGCCCTCCCGTTTTAATGAGCGGATACACTTCACTTGTCACAAAAAGTATTTTCTTCATAAACGTTTTTCTAGCTTAGCTTCTTAAATTTTTAGCATGACGGCGCCCAGTGGCGGGAGTGTCAAATTGAGTGAGTAAGATTGATTCATCCACGGTTCATCCGTCGTTTGCGCCTCGCCATTGCCGACGTTGGTACCTCCGTAGTAATGAGAATCCGAATTAAAAATTTCACGATAAACACCTTTTTGGGGGACGCCAATATGGTAATTTTCCCGCACAACTGGTGTAAAATTAAGCACAACCACAATATGTGCATGGCCGTGTTTGCGTTGAAAACATAACACCGATTGTTGCACATCGTTGCAGTCAATCCACTCAAACCCTTGTTGTTCAAAGTCATGGCGATTGAGTGCGAATTCTGCTTGATAGAGATGATTTAAATCTTTCACCAACGCTTGCACCCCCGTGTGCAAGGGATAATTGAGAATATACCAGTCTAAGGTTTTATTGGCATTCCATTCTGTTCCCTGCCCGATTTCATTTCCCATGAACAATAATTTTTTCCCTGGGTAGGCAAACATAAACGTGTAAAGTAACCGCAAATTCGCAAAGCGCTGCCATTCATCGCCACGCATTTTATTTAGCATAGACCCCTTGCCATGCACCACTTCATCATGCGAAAACGGCAGTGTAAAATTTTCAGTAAACGCATAGAGCATCCCAAAGGTTAATTGATTATGATGGTATTGACGATGCACGGGATCTTGCTGCATATACGCCAGCACGTCGTGCATCCAGCCCATATTCCATTTCATTGAAAAACCCAGTCCGCCCGCCCACGTTGGGCGCGTTACCTGTGGCCAGGAGGTGGACTCTTCAGCCATAATCACCGTGCCTGGGTGCTGTTGATGGGTAATGGTGTTGAGTTCACGAAAGAAATCAATCGCTTCTAAATTTTCATTGCCGCCGTAGCAATTGGGCACCCAATCATGCGCTTCGCGGGAATAGTCGAGATAGAGCATTGACGCGACCGCATCAACGCGTAGACCATCAAGATGGTATTCCTCAAGCCAAAACATTGCGCTGGCAAGCAAGAAGTTACGCACTTCATTACGGCTGTAATTGTAAATGAGCGTGCCCCAATCTCGGTGCTCACCTTTACGCGGATCTTCATGTTCGTACAAGGCACTGCCATCAAAACGCGCCAGCGCAAAATTATCTTTAGGGAAATGGGCAGGCACCCAATCGAGAATGACCCCTATTTCATGTTGATGGCAATAATCAATGAAGTAACGAAAATCGTCAGGCGTGCCAAAACGGCTTGTTGGTGCAAAATACCCCGTTGTTTGATAGCCCCACGAGTCATCTAAGGGGTGCTCGGTAATGGGAAGGAGTTCGATATGGGTAAAGCCTAAGTCTTTGACATACGCCACTAATTGCGCGGCAATCTCACGGTAATTTAAAAAATGCCCGTGCGCATCACGACGCCACGACCCAAGATGCACTTCATAAATTGACATGGGTTGATGTAGCCAATCGTAATGCAGACGCTGCGCAAGCCACGCCTCATCGCGCCAAGGGTATGGTTTATTATCGACGACTAACGCGGCCGTTTTGGGGCGACATTCAAAGTGCTGGCCATAAGGATCGGTTTTCACCATCACCTCGCCGCTTGAGCGGTTAAGTAATTCAAATTTATAAAAGGTGCCCGCGCTCAATTGAGGAATGAATAATTCCCAAATGCCGCCGCCACCTAAACTGCGCATAGGGTGGCAACGCCCGTCCCAGCGGTTGAAATCACCAATGACACTCACACGACCCGCATTAGGCGCCCATACTGCAAATAAAACGCCTTCAATGCCCTCTACGGTATGCAGATGTGCGCCCAGTTTTTGATAAATGTGCCAATGCCGCCCTTCCCCAAATAAATGTAAATCAAATTCAGGGAGTTGCACACCAAAATCATACGGGTCAAAGTGTTCGTGTTGATAACCAGATTTATCCACCCATGAAATCGCATAGTGAGGTGGAAGTTCGCCTTTTTTGGCGCAATATTCAAAAAAATCTGTCCCTTCAATTCGCGCAATTTCGATATTGTTATGTGCAAAATGCACCGATTGCGCATAAGGTAAATACAGGCGAACATGAATTTTGTTGTGTCGAGGGTGACGACCTAATACACAAAAAGGATTGTGATGCTGTGCCGCCGCAATTTTCACTAAATCAGCATCCATCACAGATTTTTCGGTTAAGGTATCGGGAAATTGCTTTTTCACTAGGAATCGCCTCAATGTAGTAGGATAATGTTTGCAAGTTTAGCAAACTAAAAAAAAGTTGGGTATCTATATCAATCATTATGGGAGAGATAAACATGTCAACATCACATGATTCGCACACTGATCGTTTCATCAGTCACCTCACACGCAACACCATCGCGTTGATTTTAGCCGGTGGGCGGGGGTCGCGTTTGAAAGATATGACGGATTGGAGAGCAAAGCCAGCAGTACCTTTTGGCGGAAAATTTCGTATTATTGATTTTCCATTATCCAACTGCGTCAACTCTGGTATTCGTAAAATTGGCATCCTTACCCAATACAAATCAGACTCCCTCATTCGTCATATTCAGCAGGGCTGGGGTTTTTTGCGGGGTGAGTTTGGTGAATATGTGGATTTAATGCCTGCGCAACAGCGCCACAGTGAGGATTCTTGGTATAAAGGTACGGCGGATGCGATTTATCAAAATGTGGATATTTTGCGCAGTCGTCAGCCTGAACATATTCTGGTGTTAGCGGGCGACCATATTTATAAAATGGATTACGGCGCTATGCTTGCCGATCACGTTGCCAAACGGGCGGATTTGACCATTGGCTGCATTGAAGTGTCTCTTGAGGATGCAAGCGCGTTTGGCGTGATGGACATCGATGATTACCGACGCGTGCGGGCTTTTGTGGAAAAACCGGAAAATCCGCCTATTATGCCCGGTCGCACCGATACGGCTTTAGCATCGATGGGGATTTACATTTTCAATGCCAGTTTCTTGTTTGAGCAACTCATCAAAGACGCGGATTGTGAGTTGTCCACGCACGATTTTGGGAAAGATATTATTCCCGCTGTCATCGACACCCATTTGGTCAATGCGTATCCGTTTTTAAATTTACAAAGTGGTCAGCAAAGCTACTGGCGTGATGTGGGCACCATTGATTCCTATTGGGCGGCGAATATGGAACTCATTGGCGTAAAACCCGATTTGAATTTGTACGACAAAAAATGGCCGATTTGGACCTATCAAGAACAAACGCCACCGGCGAAATTTGTATTTGATGAAGACGATCGCCGTGGCGTAGCCATTGATTCCATGATTTCTGGCGGTTCGGTCGTTTCGGGCGCGACGGTACGTCATTCTTTGTTATTTTCCAATGTGCGTGTGAATTCATACAGTACCCTGCAAGACTGCGTCGTGCTGCCTGAAGTGAATATCGGGCGCCACTGTCGCATCACAAAAGCCATTATTGAAAAAGGCTGCGATATCCCTGAAGGTACCATTATTGGTGAAGACC
>DPKY01000244.1 GCA_003542275.1 Methylococcaceae bacterium
CCCGCGCCACGAATTTCTAAGTCATGCATGGCTAAGTGGAAACCTGCGCCAAGGTCTTCTAGCAATTGAATCGCATCTAAGCGTTTTTGCGCTTGTGGTGTAATTTTGCGATTAGGGTCGGTGAGCAAATAAGCATAGGCTTGGTGATGTGAGCGACCGACACGACCGCGAAGTTGATGGAGCTGTGCCAAGCCAAACATATCGGCACGATTCATGATGATGGTGTTGGCAGTCGGTACGTCGATGCCCGTTTCAATAATCGTGGTGCAAAGGAGCAAGTTAGAGCGTTGATGGTAAAAATCACGCATCACTTGTTCTAGTTCACGTTCACGCAATTGACCATGCGCAATGCTGATACGGGCTTCTGGCAAGATGCGTTCGAGTTTTTCACGCATCACATGAATGGTGTCGACCTCATTGTGCAAGAAATACACTTGGCCGCCACGCTTAAATTCACGCATAGCCGCTTCACGGATAATGCCTTCAGAATAATCGGTGGCAAAGGTTTTGATGGCTAAACGCTTTTGTGGCGGCGTAGAAATCACGCTAAATTCGCGCAAGCCTTCCATTGCCATGCTCAATGTGCGTGGAATCGGCGTAGCGGTTAGCGTGAGCACATCCACTTCGGCCCGTAGCGCTTTGAGTTGCTCTTTTTGGCGCACGCCAAAACGGTGTTCTTCATCAATAATGACTAGACCGAGGTTTTTGTATTTCAATCCGTCGCTGAGTAATTTATGCGTGCCAATTAAAATATCCACTTTGCCTTGCTCAAGTTGCTGAGCAATGTCTTTTTGCTGTTTTGCTGTCACAAAACGTGACATCAATTCCACTTTAACGGGCCAATCTGCAAAACGGTCACAAAAATTCGCGTGATGCTGTTGGGCAAGTAGCGTCGTGGGGACTAAAACGGCCACTTGTTTTCCTGTCTGCACCGCTAAAAACGCGGCACGCATGGCCACTTCGGTTTTCCCAAAACCAACGTCACCGCAAATGACGCGATCCATAGGCTTGCTTTGATTAAAATCCGCGATAATGTCTTCAATGGCTTTCGCTTGGTCGGGCGTTTCTTCAAAACGAAAGCCTTGCGCAAACGCGTAATACTCTTCTGCATTCATACGCTCAAATAAAGGAGCGCTAGACTGGGCGTGCATAGCGCGTTTGGCTTGAATGTCGAGCAGTTCTGCGGCCACGTCATAAATACGGGCAATGGCTTTTTGCTTGGCTTTGCGCCATTGGTCTGAACCGAGTTTGTGCAAAGGTGCGTTTTCTGGACTCATGCCAGTGTAGCGGCTAATCACGTGTAGCGAAGCAACGGGCACATACAATTTGTCATCATTGGCGTAAATAAGCGTTAAAAATTCACCGCTCACCTCACCAATATCGAGCGTTTGCAGGCCCAAATAACGCCCAACGCCATGTTCGCTGTGCACAACAGGGGCACCAATGGTGAGTTCATTCAAATTTGCAACCAGTGTTTCAAGTTGCCGCGTAGAGGCTTTGCGGCGTCTGCGTTGTTGCGCTTTTTCACCGGAGAGCTGATTTTCCGTAATGATGGCCAGTTGGGGCGTATTTAAAAGTAAACCAACATCAAGAGAGGCCACGCTGATGCAGTATTGATGTTCACTTGTTAAAAAATCTTGCCAATTGTCCACCTGCTTTGGATAAATGGATTCACGTTTGAGGGTTTGCAGTAAGGCTTCACGATGCCCTGCGGTTTCGGCAATAAATAAAATTCTGCCAGAAAAGGTCTGTACAAATTGCGCTAAGGCAGCAGCAGGCCTTTTTAGGTGAGTATTGAAGCTAATATTGGGCAGAACAGCGCAGCCATGTGCTGGAGCGCTGTTGAGTGCATTGTCTAAGCCGATTTGATGATATTTTTTGGCGTGAGCGGTGACTTCTTGCGGTGATAAAAAAAGTTTTTCAGGCGCTAATGCAGGTCGCTCAAGGTCATGTTCACGCAGTGTAAAACGTGTTTGAACCGCTTGATAAAAGGCATCAGCGGCCTCGCTGACTTGCGTGGTGCTGATAAAAAGGGCGGATTTTGGGAGATAATCAAAAAGTGTTGCCGTGTGATCGGTGAAAAACGGCAGGTAATATTCCACACCGTTTGCCGCAATGCCTTGCGTCACATCGTGATAAAACGTGCCTTGCGTTTGTGGAAAATGCGTTTGAAAATTTGCTTGAAATTGTGCAATCGCGGCGCGGTCAAACGGAAATTCACGCACGGGTAACAGCGTGACGCACTCGATATTTTCTTCAACAGCAAAAGCGCGTTGACTCTCAACGTCAAACGCGCGTAGCGCCACGAGTTGATGCTGTTGAATGTCAAGGCGAAGCGGTACACGGCTGCCCATAGGAAAAATATCGACAATATGCCCATGCAGCGCAAATTCACCGTGTGTGAACACTTGTTTGACGCATTCATAGCCGCGTTGCGTAAGTTGACCGGCAATATCGCCTACGTTATCACCGCGTGAGAGCACCAATTTTTGCTCGGCTAAATACGCTAATGGTGTCAAGCGGTGCATGAGTGTATTCACGGACACAATTAACGCGCCACTTTCCAGCGTGGGGAGCGTGGTTAACGTTTGCAGACGTTCAGAGACAATTTCAGGCAGTGGCGAGAAAACATCATAAGGCAGTGTTTCCCAGTCGGGGAAATGCAAAATAGGTTGTGCATGAGGGAGGAAAAATGCCAATTCATGTTCTAAGCGCAGCGCACTGTGTGCATCGGGCGTGACAATCACAAATAAACGCGGATGCGCTTTGATGGCATTGGCTAGAGCGAGCGCCCAAGCGCAGCCTGTCAGCTGTGACCAGTTGACTACCGGTTGTGTGCGTGTTGGAAAGGGTAAGTCAAAACATGAATTTAGCATAAACATCGAATAAAAAAATCAGTGGCGATAAAAGAAGCAGTTCATAACGCGTTATTTTAAACTGAATTACGTTGTGCGTATTATAATGCACGCATTATTTAACAAAATGGAGAAGGAGCTTTTTGCGTATGGCGCGTGTGTATAATTTTAGTGCTGGGCCTTCTATGCTACCTCAAGCGGTATTAGAGCAAGCACAAAGTGAGTTACTTGATTTTCAAGGCAGTGGTATGTCTGTGATGGAAATGAGTCATCGGGGGCGCTATTTTTCAGAGATTGCTCAGGCGTTAGAGCAAGATTTACGCGATATTATGCGTATTCCCACAAATTATAGGATGTTATTTTTACAAGGCGGTGCTTCTGCGCAATTTTCATTTATCCCGCAAAATCTTTTAGGTGAGAAAACCACTGCGTGTTATGTCAACACGGGCGCATGGTCACAAAAAGCCATGCAAGATGCGCAACATTATTGCGAGGTTGTCGTCAGTGCGAGCGCTGAAGAGATGAATTTTACGTGTATTCCCCATTCCTCACTCTGGCATATTGACCCCAACGCCGCATATTTACATTACACCTCAAATGAAACCATTCACGGCGTAGAATTTAACGCTGTGCCTGATGCGCAGGGTTTACCGCTGGTATGTGATATGTCGTCTAATATCCTTTCTCGTCATATTGACGTGGCGGATTTTGGTTTGATTTATGCGGGGAGTCAAAAAAATATGGGGCCAGCGGGCGTGACATTGGTCATTGTGCGTGAGGATTTACTGGGAAAATGCGCCAATACTGTCCCCGCGCTGTTTAATTATAGCGAACAAGTGAAAAATCAGTCGATGCTCAATACCCCCAATACGTATAGTTGGTATTTGATGGGGCTTGTGTTGAAGTGGGTGCAAGCACAAGGCGGCATTGAGGCGCTTGAACAACGCAATATTGCCAAGGCGGCAACCTTGTACGAGGCGATTGATGCGTCAAGTTTGTATCATAATCCGGTGGATAAAACGTGTCGTTCACGCATGAATGTGCCGTTTGTTTTGGTGGATGAAACACTCGACAGCCTTTTTTTAAAAGAAGCACAGGCAAATGGTTTGCAAGAATTAAAAGGTCATCGCATGGTTGGGGGAATGCGGGCGAGTATTTATAACGCGATGCCTGAAAGTGGCATTGAGGCGTTAATTCATTTTATGCAAGAATTTGAACGGACACATTAACCGTCAATAATGGCGATGATAAAAAAACAGGAAAAGGTTAAAGGTTAAAAGAATGAAAGTGTTAATTGTGGGCAGTGGTGGACGTGAGCACGCGTTGGCGTGGAAGGTCAAACAATCGTCAAAAGTGAGTCACGTGTTTGTCGCGCCCGGTAATGCCGGCACGGCGCTGGAAGCGGGCATGGAAAATGTGGCGCTTGCGGTGGAAAATATTGAGGGTTTGCTGCAATTTGCCCAGCAACAAGGTATTGAATTGACCATTATTGGCCCTGAAGTACCGCTTGTTTTGGGTATTGTCGATAAATTTGAGACGGCGGGGCTTGCGTGTTTTGGCGCGAGTGCGTATACCTCACAGCTAGAAGGTTCTAAATCGTTTTGTAAAGATTTTATGATTCGCCACGGTATTCCAACGGCAGCTTATGAAAGTTTCACACAGGTTGACGCGGCGATTGCGTATATTGAAAAGCACGGCGCCCCGATTGTTGTTAAAGCGGATGGGTTAGCGGCAGGGAAGGGTGTGATTGTGGCGCAAACAAACGAAGAGGCCATTGCGGCAGTTAAGGATATGCTTGCAGGCAACGCGTTTGGTGATGCGGGGCATCGCGTGGTGATTGAAGAATTTTTAATCGGGGAGGAAGCGAGTTTTATCGTCATTGCTGATGGTAAAAACGCGTTGCCCATGGCAACCTCTCAAGACCATAAAGCCCGTGATAATGGCGATTTAGGCCCCAATACAGGTGGCATGGGGGCCTATTCGCCCGCACCTGTGGTGACACAAGCTATTCATGAAAAAGTAATGCGTGAGGTCATTGCACCAACGCTCAACGGTATGGCCAGTGAAGGGCACCCTTACAGGGGATTTTTATATGCAGGCTTGATGATTTCACCAAGCGGTGACGTTAAAGTGCTTGAATACAACTGTCGTTTCGGTGACCCTGAAACGCAACCGATTATGATGCGTTTGCAAAGCGATTTAGTCGATTTATGTCAAGCTGCGCTGGCGGGCGAATTGGATAAAACCACCACGCAATGGGATGCACGCCCAGCGCTCGGGGTTGTGCTCGCTGCGGGTGGCTATCCAGACAGTTATGCAAAAGGGCAAATTATTTCAGGTTTACCCACACAGGATAGCGTGGACACTAAAGTATTTCATGCTGGCACGGCGCAAATTGGTGATGATGTGGTGACAAATGGCGGGCGGGTGCTGTGTGCGTGTGCGCTAGGGGATTCTATTGAAGCGGCCCAAGCAAAAGCCTATCAACTTGCGAATTCTATTCAATGGAATGGCATTTATTACCGCACCGATATTGGTTTTAAAGCCATACGCAAGTAAATCGCTTCACCTTTTATCACAAAACATTGCGTAAAACAGAAGCCATGTGGTGTTTTACGCAATTTTTACCGGTGACGGCGTTATTGAATCCGAAAATGAGGCCGATCGTATTGTCTATTGCCTGATGTGTCAGTTGGTATAATTTTATCCCCCTCTAGCTTGTAGTGTTGCCCATCATAGCGCCGATTACCTGATGAATCGGTTTCATAAACTTGCCCATTATTTGTTATTGTCCGTGAGGGGAGATTGTACAAGCGATTTCCTGATGAATCTGTGGGCAGAATGCGGTCACCCTCAATGCGAAAATGTTGTCCGCTATATTTGTGATTACCGCTAGAATCCGTTTCGTAAATACGGCCATTGTCTGTGATGGTATAAGAGGGTTTGTCGTATTGACGATTACCGCTTGAATCGGTTTGAAAAATACGACGGTCGGCGGCTTGTGTTGTCAATGACAGTAACATCATTATTGATATGAAAAAGAGAGATTTCATTGTGTTGTCCTGGCTAATTTTTTAAAGTATTAGATACGTTTTGCAGGTGCGCCGTATTGATTGTGCTGTGGGTTTGTGTCAAGTAACGTGAAAATAAAAGGGATAATAGGGATCCAAAGCCACCAGCCGCTATGATTGGTATCATGAAGTCGCCTCACACCAACGGAGATAGAAGGTATTAAAATCGCAATCGAATAAATGCCTGAAAATAATCCCATGCCCGATTCATCGTTAAATAAACCTAATAGGCTATCGATAATGCCAAGTCCAATGCTAATAAGTAAACTGCACAGCAAAAAATACCAATATTCTTTACGTCGTGCACGACCTTGAAATGTTGCATATTTTGTTAAGGCGCAAACATACCAATCAAACATGGATTTGGTTTCGTCTTGTGTTAAAACGTGAAAATTTCCTTGTGGCGCACCACAGTGCGGACAAAAGGGGGCGCTTTCGTGAATCGTTTGAGCGCATTCGTGACAAATAATCATAACCATAAATCTACCTACTCTGCTTTGTCGAAAATATCCCCATTTTTTTGGGGCCTTGAAGAGAGTAGTATAGGGGAGGGATACGACAGGTTATGTCATTTTATGGAAATAAAAAATTGAGTTTAATACTAAGCCGCGTCGTGGTGTTGTTTTTTATTTTTCCATTTTGAATAGAAATACGCGCTGCTGGAGATAACGCCTGTCACTGTGGCGATACCCGCAACAATCGGGGCGACGGTGACAATGAGTGGCTCTGAAGCAAGACCAAGCGCAACACCGATGGCATAAAATCCACTCGGCTCCGCATAAGTGGCACCAATCCCAACGACGGCAGAAATAATCGTTGCTGTCATTGCAATGTCTTCAGCACGTTTAGCGACTTTTTCGTGTGTTTTTTCTGTTTGCTCTTGATTTTGCATAAATTATTTTTGTAACATTTTTAAACAATCACACGCTGTGCAATTTCA
>DPKY01000238.1 GCA_003542275.1 Methylococcaceae bacterium
CTTTATAAACTGCCATGTTCGTTTAACGCCTGCGTTAATAGCTGTGGAAGTTGCGTGGCAATGTGTCCAACATTTCCCGCCCCCATGGTTAAAATAACGTCATTTTCTGCAACAATCCCTGCTAATAATTTGGTGAGACCATCCCAATTTTCAATGAAAATAGGGTCAACTTGACCACGCAAACGAATTGCTCGACTCAATGAGCGTCCATCCGCACCGGCAATCACATTTTCGCCTGCAGGGTAAATATCCATTAAAATCAATACATCAACGCCGGCGAGAACGTGCACAAAATCTTCAAATAAATCGCGTGTGCGTGTATAACGGTGGGGCTGGAAAATCACAATAGAACGCCGTGTTGGCCATGCTTGTTTTAAGGCTTCTAACGTGGCGGCAATTTCTCTGGGATGATGGCCATAATCATCCACGAATGTCATGACACCTTGATGAAAGGGTAAATGGCCTTGAATTTGAAAACGGCGACCAATGCCCTTGAACGCCGCTAAACTGGCTTGAATAGCGGTATCATCAACGGCCAATTTTGTTGCCACGGCAATTGCCGCAAGGGCATTGAGCATATTGTGCCACCCTGGCATATTAAGCGTAACGGTGAGCGTAGGATAACCACGACGCTCAACAGTAAAATGTGTGTGCATACCTTCTTGGCGAATATCGACTGCTCTAAAATCCGCTTCTTCATGCACACCATAGGTGACCATAGGTTTTGAGAGGGAAGGTAAAATGTCACGCACACCTTCATCATCAAGGCATAACACCGCCAGTCCATAAAAAGGTAAGTGATGCAAAAACTCCACAAAGGTTTCTTTCAAACGCACATAGCTATTTTCATAGGTTTCCATGTGGTCGTGATCGATATTGGTGACAATGGCGACCATTGGCTGTAAATAAAGAAATGACGCATCACTTTCGTCCGCTTCGGCGACGAGGTAGCGCCCTGTGCCAAGTTTCGCATTGGTACCGGCGCTGTTTAAGCGTCCGCCAATGACAAAAGTAGGATCAAGTCCACCTTGGGCGAGGAGACTGGCTGTTAAACTGGTGGTTGTGGTTTTGCCATGCGTCCCCGCTACGGCAATGCCAAAGCGAAAACGCATCAACTCCGCAAGCATCTCCGCGCGAGGAATCACAGGAATGCGCTGGTGATAGGCTTCATCAATTTCAGGATTGGCTCTATCAATGGCTGAGGACACCACCACAACATCTACTTGCGTGACATTCTCGCGCCGATGCCCGATGGTGATGGCAATACCTAAACTGGCGAGATGGGCAGTGGTGGCGCTTTCTTTAATATCCGAGCCAGAGACGGCATACCCCAAATTAAATAACACTTCGGCAATGCCGCTCATACCCGTGCCGCCAATGCCAACAAAATGAATGCGTTGCACTGCACCTAAAGGACTGTTTGGGAAATTCATGCGCTCGCCTCCGCGATACAAAATTTGGCAACGGCTTGCGTTGCTTCTAAATAAGCAAAAGACTGTGCAATAGCACGTCGCTTGGTTAAATCTTCACACAGTGTTTTCACGGCTTGTGCCAGTAATTGAGGCGTTAATTGTGCTTGTTCTACAATGATTGCCGAATTCACTTGCGCGAGATAGTTCGCGTTATGGGTTTGATGATCGTCAATGGCACTAGGCAAAGGAATAAAAATCGCAGCGAGGCCCATCGCCGCCACTTCACTGACTGTCATGGCCCCCGCGCGGCAAATAATCACGTCCGCCCAAGCATACGCACTGGCCATATCATCAATAAATGCTTCTACATTGGCTTGTATAGCAAATTGTGCGTAGTGTTCGCTCACTTGCGCTTGCATGGCTTGGCCCGTTTGGTGACAGATACTAAGTGGCATATTGAGCAAGGCGAGTGCTTGTGGAACGATTTCATTGAGTATTTTAGCGCCTTGACTGCCTCCGACAACTAAAACATTCAAACACGCGCGTTCATTGGAATGTGTGCTGGCGGCTTTTTCAATAATGGCGCTTCGCAGTGGATTACCTGTGCAAATCGCATGGTATGTTGGCGGAAAACTATTGGGAAAGCCTTCAAGCACGCGCGTGGCTATTTTGGCTAAAAGTCGATTGGTTGTGCCTACAACACGGTTTTGATCGTGAATAATTAACGCAATGCCAAGCATTTTTGCCATCAGCCCGCCTGGCGCGGCAACAAATCCGCCCATGCCCAAGACGACATCTGGGCGACGCGCACGCAATATACTCGCCGCTTCAAAACAGGATTTGAGCAAATTAACCATCGCTGTCAATTTACTCAACAAGCCTTTTCCGCGCACACCCGACACAGAAAGCCAATCGATTTCAATGCCATTTTCGGGAATAATGCGGCTTTCAAGTCCCGCTCGCGTGCCCATCCAACTCACTTGCCAGCCGGCCTGAATCAATTCCTGCGCAACGGCAAGCGCAGGAAAAATATGCCCACCTGTGCCACCAGCCATGATAACAATGCGCTTAGTCATGCCAATAGCCTTTTGGTAAATTTGCGTTGTATTCACTGATTTCATGATACACACGAAAGAGCAACGCCACCGCGCAACACATAATCATCATACTGCCGCCGCCATAACTCATCAGTGGCAGGGTTAAACCCTTTGTGGGGAGAAGTCCCATATTAACGCCCATATTGACAAACGCTTGAAAACCAAACCAAATACCAATGCCGTACGCCACAAACGCCGCAAATCGCTCGCCTGCTTTTTCTGCTCNNCCCGCCACACAAACACGGAAAACAGCGCAATGACGCTCACCACGCCAACGAGCCCCAGTTCTTCTGCAATGACAGAGAATAGAAAATCTGTATGTGCTTCGGGTAGATAAAATAATTTCTGCAGTCCATTACCCAGGCCCACGCCAAACCACTCACCACGTCCAAATGAAATCAAAGATTGCACAAGCTGAAAACCCGTTTTAAGCGGGTCCGCCCACGGATCCATAAAGCTGGTGACACGCTGAAGACGGTACGGCGAAAAAATAACAACAATCCCAGCCAAAAAACCCAGCAACGCCAGCAGACCAATAAATTGTAGCAATCGTGCGCCAGCGAGGAACATCACGCCCATAACAATAATTAAGGTCACCACCGCTGAGCCAAAATCAGGTTCAGCGAGCAGCAGTAAACTCACAAAGGAGAACACAATCAGTGGTTGCATGAGGCCTGTGGCGGCGTCTTGCACACGCTTTTGCTGGCGCGTCACATAATTGGCCATAAAAATGACCGTGCAAAATTTAACAATTTCAGACACTTGAATGCGAAATCCGGGAATATTGAGCCACCTTGTACTGCCGTTGACTTTCACACCAATGCCCGGTAACAAGACAAGAATGAGCAGCACAAAACTCCCTAAAAAGATTTTACTGCCGTGTTCACGCCAAAAATACAGTGGCCGATACGCTACAAATAAGGCCGCAACCAACCCTAGCATCATGTGCATAAATTGGCGTTGTGGATAGTAGAGAATATCATTGTTAATTTTTGCCCCCAAATGTAGCGAGGCAGAAGATACCATCACAAAGCCCATTAACAGCAAGCTAAAGCTCACCATCACCAGTGTGTTGTCTATGTGCAGTTTTAACCCCAATGTGGATTTTTTTTTGTCACGTCTTCTCACGCTGGCAATGCCTCAATTGCAAAGGCAAAATGATTACCACGGTCTTGATAATTTTTATATTGATCAAGACTGGCGCAGGCGGGGGAAAGTAGAATGGTATCGCCTACTTTTGCAATATGCGAGGCAATGGCAACCACCTCACGCATATCCTGTGCATGGTAGGCGGGTACGATGCTGGGTAGTGATTGCAACGCCTCTTCAATGCGCTTGGCATCTTTACCCGTTAAAATGACCGCTTTTGCTTTTTCTACAATAACGGGCGCAAGTTCATTCATATCGGCGCCTTTACCATCGCCACCAGCAATGAGAATGACTTTTTCATCATACCCCTCAAGGGCGGCAATGCACGCCCCAATATTGGTGGCTTTTGAATCATTTACCCAAGAAAATCCTAACTTTTCACTCACACGCTGCATACGATGATCAAGGGCTTTAAAACACTTGAGCGCCGTTTTGCAGGCGTTCATATCAAGCCCTAACGCATTAGCTAAAGCAAAAGCGGCCAGTGCATTGGCCACGTTGTGTTTGCCTTCTAAAGGCAATTCACTGCGCGGCATGAGTATCTGTTCTTTGTGCATGAGCATCTGATTGGCAAGATAAAAATCCGCAGGCTGCTTGATAGAAAACGTGTAGGTTTGACGCGTTGCCTCACGCATAGCATATACCCGCTCGTCATCACGGTTCAATATGACCGCGCCATCGCCAGCAAAAATATGTGCTTTTGCCTGAGCATAATTGTCTAAATCACCATGACGGTCTAAATGGTCAGCGGAAATATTGAGTACACTCGCGGCGGCGGCATTGAGGTGCGATGTGCGCTCAAGCTGAAAACTCGACAGCTCTAAAACATAAAGCTCGGTTTGCTCGCAAAGCAGATCGAGTGCGGGCGTGCCCAAATTCCCCCCGACGCCCACGCGTTTGCCACACGCCGCCGCCATGTCACCAACCATGGTGGTTACGGTGCTTTTACCATTAGCCCCACTGATAGCAATGATGGGCGCTTGCGCAAGCGTGGCAAAGATATCAATATCGCTCATTAAGATGGCACCTGCGTCCAACGCCTGCGCGATGAGTGGTTCGCTTAGTGATACCCCAGGACTGACCAGTAAATGCGTCGCTTCTTTAAACGTCTCTTGCGTAAAAGGCGCTACGCGACTGTCTACCACCACAAAGTGATACCCTAAGCTATTGAAAAAACGCGCTGCAGATTGCCCCGTTACGCCGTCGCCGACAATGACAATCTGCGCGTTTGGGGTGAGATGAAACGTTTTGTTTAAAATTTGATGGCGATGTGTTGTCATAATGTTATCTCAACTTCAAACTTGCCAGCCCAATTAACACCAAAATGACGGTGATAATCCAAAAACGCACAATCACGCGCGGTTCAGGCCAGCCCTTTAGCTCAAAATGATGATGGATAGGCGCCATACGAAACACGCGTTTTCCCGTTAATTTGAATGAAATCACTTGAATCATCACCGACAGCGTTTCCATCACAAAAACGCCTCCCATAATGACAAGTACCATTTCTTGGCGCACTAAAATGGCTAACACGCCCAGCGCACCACCCAATGCGAGGGCGCCCACATCGCCCATAAAAACCATAGCAGGATAAGTATTAAACCACAAAAAACCCAGACCCGCGCCCACAAGGGCTGCACAAAAAATAACGAGCTCCCCGGTATGCGGCAGTGAGGGAATGGTCAAATAAGTAGAAAACGTGGCGTGACCTGATAAATAAGCAAAGACGCCAAGGCCTGCGGCCACCATGACAGTGGGCATAATGGCCAGTCCATCAAGCCCATCGGTTAAATTAACCGCATTGCTGGTACCGACAATCACAAAATACGCAAAAATGACGTAAAACCACCCCATATCAAACACCAAGTCTTTGAAAAAGGGAACAAAAAATTGCGTTTCCGCTGGCAAGGTCGCTGTTTTAAATAAAAATAACGCGGCGCCAAAACCAATGATGGATTGCCAAAAATATTTTGCCCGCGCCGAGAGCCCGTCGCTGTTGCCTTTCATGACTTTTCGATAATCGTCAATAAAACCAATGAACAAATAGCCCAACGTGACCAGTAAAATCACCCAAATGTAGCGGTTACTCAAATCCGCCCACAACAGCGTTGTGAGTGTAATAGCGACGAGAATCAATGCACCGCCCATGGTTGGGGTACCCGCTTTTTCGTAATGTGACTGCGGGCCGAGCTCACGGATACTTTGGCCAATTTTATTGCGCGTGAGTTTGGAAATCATCGTAGGGCCGATGATAAACGAGATAATCAACGATGTCAGGACAGCGAGAATCGCGCGAAACGTCAAGTAATGAAAAACCCGAAAACCACTATCAAAGCTAATTAGATAATCGGCAAAATAAAATAACATGGTTTAAATTCCTGTTGAATTGACTAAAGCAGTGGCGATATTTTCCATGCGTTGTGCGCGTGAGCCTTTAATTAAAAGGGTTTCATGACCGGTTAGGCGAGGCAGGAGGGCGGCGAGTAGCGCCTCGTGTGACGCAAAATAATGCCCATTTTCACCAAAGGCCTCGATGGTGTGTTGCATTTTTTCACCGACGGCAAACACTTGCTTGACGTGATAGGCTTTTAACATCTCGCCCATTTCGCTGTGTAACCGGTCACTTTCGCTGCCAAGTTCCCCAAAAGCACCCAATATCACCCAGTGCTCGCCTTCGCATTGCACCAAGACCTCAAGGGCCGCTTTGAGTGAAGTCGTATTGGCGTTGTAGGTATCGTTGATAATGGTGCAGCCTAAGTGACCTAATTGCTTTTGCAAACGGCCTTTAACCGGTGTCATTTTCTCTAAGCCATCTTTGATTTGCGCTAGCGATATTCCCAGCGCAAGGCTTGCTGCCGCTGCACCGAGGGCATTGAGCACATTATGGCGCCCTGCTAGAGGAAGATGGATAGCGATTTTTTTTTCGTCAACGCATAGCATAAATTGCGTCACAAAATGATGGGCATTGCCGTGCACGGTAATGTGCTCGGCGCTGACCTGTGCAAGTGCACTGAGGCCAAAAGTGATTATTTTTCGTGGCTTTGCAAGGCGTTGCCAATAAGGAAAAAACGCATCGTCTGCATTGAGTATCGCCGTGCCTTCGGGAGAGAGTGATTCGAGTAATTCCCCTTTGGCTTTTGAGATGGTGTCTAGGCTACCAAAACCTTCTAAGTGCGCGGCACCGACATTGGTGATGAGTGCGACATCGGGCTTTGCACAGTGGCTTGTGTAGGCGATTTCGCCGACATGATTCGCGCCCATTTCAATGACCGCATAGCGGTGTTCGGGTTGCAATCTAAGCAATGTCAGTGGTACACCAATATCGTTATTGAGATTACCTTGTGTAAACAAAACCGGCTCACTGATGCCTAAAATAGAGGCGAGCATCTCTTTACTGGTCGTTTTACCATTACTGCCGGTGATGCCAACAACACAAGGCATCATTCTTTCTCGCCAAGCGTGAGCGATTTGCGCGAGTGCTAAATGTGTATCGTTGACAATGAGTTGCGCAAGTGATGTTGAGACTTTTTTATGAACCAGCACCGCCCTTGCACCTTGTGTTTGCGCTTGCGCAGTAAAGTCATGCCCATCAAAATGTTTGCCAGCAATCGCAACGTAAAGTTGTCCAGGTTGCAGTGTGCGTGTGTCAATACTCAACCCCTCAATACACGCATCATCGCCAAGCAATTCCCCCGCAACACAGGCGGCAATGTCCGCTAAAGTCATTTTTATCATAACGCACTCATGATGTCAGTGACGCATTGCGTGTCGCTAAAGGGGTATTGCACACCTTCAATTTCTTGATACGTTTCATGGCCTTTGCCTGCAATTAAAATACAATCCGCCGCACTGGCTTGCGCAATCGCGCTTTGAATGGCCTGAGCACGATCATGAATCACGTCCTGTTTTTGCAACACGCAACCGCTGGCAATATCGTCGATAATGCGTTGAGCAGATTCAAAACGCGGGTTATCATCGGTTAAAATAACATGGTCGGCGTATTGCTCTGCAATACGCCCCATCTGCGCCCGTTTGCCGCTATCTCTGTTGCCACCACAACCAAACACCACCCACAAACGTCCCTGCGTGTGCTCGCGTAAACTGGTTAAGGCTTTTTCCAGTGCATCGGGCGTGTGTGCATAATCGATGATGACCAGCGGTTTGCCATGTTGACCGCCAAGGCGCTTCATGCGACCGTCAACCCCTTGCAATTGGGCTACTTTTTCCACAGCATGGGCAAAATCAACGCCTAAGGCCAGCATCACAGCCAGTGAGCAAAGCACATTCTCGATATTAAAACGCCCCATTAACGGGATGTGCACCGCAAGTACCTTGCCTTGCCACTGCACATCACAGGTAATGCCGTCTAACGTCAGGCGAATAGATTGCGCGATAAGTGTGTCGCCGCTTGGTGAGTGTTGACCTGTTGCACTCACGCCAATGAGTTTGACGCGTAAATCAAGCGCGTTGATAACGTGACCACTGGCCTCGTCGTCTAAATTCACAACAGCAAATTCCAATGACGGTGTGCGAAATAAGTGCAACTTCGTTTCCAAATACGCGTCCATACTGCCATGATAATCTAGGTGATCACGGCTTAAATTCGTAAATACCGCGCCTTGAAACGCAACGCCATGAATGCGTCCTTGTGCAATACCGTGTGATGAGACTTCCATGGCCACAATGTCTGTCTGCGCAGCTTTTAGCTGGGCAAGTATTTTTTGAATCGTCAGCGCATCGGGGGTGGTATTGAGCGTTTTATGTAATTGCGTAGGCGTTCCCCACCCTAGCGTACCAATAAAGGCACAATGCGTGAGTAATTGACTTAAGAATTGACTGCAAGACGTTTTGCCATTGGTCCCCGTAATTTNNACGGGTTGCTTGCAAGGCGCAAGAGAATCCTCAGCCAGTGCGTGATCTTGGCTATCAAAAAGCACAGCAACGGCGCCTTGCGCTAACGCTTGAGAAGCGTAAGCAAGGCCATGTTGTTTTGCACCATTGAGGGCAATAAATACATCGCCTTGCTTGATGTCTTGACTCGACAAAGACAATCCCTGTACCTCAATATGCGTCGCAATATCCGCCCACGGTGCAAGCCATTCTCGCAATGTCATCATAAGTGTTAATTTTTCCCCACTAATAGCACGGGCATATTATCTGATTGATCCGGCGCTACTTCAAGAATACGCAATGCGCCGCTCATGACTTTAGAAAAAACCGGCGCCGACACAATACCACCATAGTATTGTCCCGCCGAGGGTTCATCAATCATGACGACAATAATTAAACGCGGATTGCTCGCAGGTGCCATGCCTGCAAAAACAGAAAAATAACTTTTTTCCACATACCCGCCCGCGCCGGCTTTTTTTACCGTTCCCGTTTTACCTGCCACGCTATAGCCGTCAACACGCGCCTCGTATGCGGTGCCGTCTTTTGAAATAACGGTTTCCATCATCGCACGAACGCTTTTTGCGGTGCGACTGGTAAAGATGCGTTTTGTTTCCGGGTCTTCGCTACGTTTAAATAAACTTACTGAATGTAAAATACCATTATCCGCCAGCGCCGTATAGGAGCGGGCGAGTTGCAGCGCAGACACGCTCAAACCATAACCAAAGGCCAGTGTGGCTTGGTCAAAGGGCTTCCAGTTAGCGTAGTCAAGCAATGCACCATTGGCTTCACTGGGAAACCCCGAAGCGGTGGCGTCGCCAAATCCTAATTGATGATAAATATCCCAGAAATACTTTGGCGGCATCCGCAATGCC